>DASSQF010000150.1:0-40671 GCA_035702685.1 Propionibacteriaceae bacterium | reverse complement strand
TTCTGCACGCTCCGTTCCTGCTTGGCCTGATTACGGGCGGCGCGATCATTTACTGGTTCAGCGGCGCAGCCACGCAGGCGGTGACCACCGGCGCTTATCGTGCCGTGGAGTTCATCAAGGAGAACATCAAGCTCGACGAGTCCGTCACGAAGGCATCCGTCGAGGACTCGCGACGCGTCGTCGAGATCTGCACGCAGTACGCGCAGAAGGGGATGTTCAACATCTTCCTCGCCATCTTCTTCGCGACCCTCTCCTTCGCCTTCGTGGAGCCGTACTTCTTCATCGGCTACCTCATCTCGATCGCACTCTTCGGTCTCTACCAGGCGATCTTCATGGCCAATGCCGGCGGCGCCTGGGACAACGCGAAGAAGATCGTCGAGGTCGACCTCAAGGCCAAGGGGACCGACCTCCACGACGCGTCGATCGTCGGCGACACCGTGGGAGACCCCTACAAGGACACCTCGTCGGTCGCCCTGAACCCGGTCATCAAGTTCACGACACTGTTCGGCCTGCTGGCCGTCCAGCTGGCCGTGAGCCTCGAAGCCCAGGGCCTCGGCGTGATGGTCAAGGTGCTCGCCGGTCTGCTCTTCCTCGTCTCGGCGTACTTCGTGTGGCGGTCGTTCTACGGCATGCGGATCCCCGGCAACCTCGAGGACACGACGAAGCCGGCCGCCCTCCAGGACGACGAGGGCATGCTGCTCCCCTCGCCCGAGGCGATGCTCCCGCCCGTGTCGACGCCAGAGCCGATGTCGGTCGGCAAGAGCTGAGCCGTCAGGCAGCCAGTCGGAACGGGCCGGTCCTTCGGGGCCGGCCCGTTCCACGTCCCCGTACTCGACATCAGGATCTGGGGCTTCCTGCCTTACCCTTGTAGCCAGAAACCTTCCTGCCCTCGGGAGCACCTATGCCAGTCTCACGTCGCACGGTCGTCGGCCTCGCCGGCGTCGGGTCGGCCCTCGCTCTCGCGGGATGCGCCGTCAAGACGCCTGACGCGACAACCTCGGAGCAGCCGGCCAACGCCGCAACCTCCTCGGCGTCGGCGTCGACGGGGACCACGCAGGCGGCCGTGGACGCCGAGAAGTTCTCTACCAGCGTCGCGGACGGCGCGACCGTCCCGGTCGACACACTGCTCACGGTCACCGCCGACAAGGGCTCCATCACGGACGTCGCGATGACGTACACGGACCCGAAGTCGGGCAAGCAGACGGTCCAGGGCACGATGTCCCCGGACAACGCGACGTGGACCGCCGGCAGTCTGCTCGAGCCCGGCACGACGTACCAGGTGGTCGTCACCGGTCACAACCTCACGGGCGTGGACGCCACGACGACGACCACCTTCTCGACCGAGAACCTCTCGCTCAAGCAGCAGATCTTCCCGATGATCATCTCGGGCGGCACCGTGGGCGTCGCCATGCCGGTCATCGTGAAGTTCGACGTCCCCGTGACGGACCGCGCGGCGTTCCAGAAGCACATGACGGTCACCTCGAACCCCCCGCAGGAGGGCTCGTGGGGCTGGCAGTCGAGCACCGAGGTGCACTGGCGTCCCAAGGACCTGTGGAAGCCCGGCACCCAGGTGACGATCAACGTCGACATCAACTCGGTCCCCGCCGGCAAGGGCACGTACGGGCAGAAGTCGGTCAAGGGCACGATGACCATCGCGCGGTCCGTGATCCTCAACGCAGACCTGGCCGCCCACGTCATGACGGTCGTCATCGACGGCGCCGTCGCCAAGACCATCCCGATCACGGGCGGGAAGCCGGGCTTCGTCTCCCGGAGCGGCAAGAAGGTCCTCAAGGAGAAGTTCGCCTCCCTGCAGATGAACTCCGAGACCGTGGGCATCGACAAGAACAGCCCGGACTACTACAACCTCTCGAACGTGCAGTACGCGATGCGGGAGACCGACTCGGGCGAGTTCGTGCACGCCGCCCCCTGGTCCGTCGCGAGCCAGGGCGTGGCGAACGTCAGCCACGGCTGCATCGGTGTGAGCACGGCGAACGGAGCCTGGCTCTTCGCGAACTGCAACGTCGGCGACCTCATCAACGTCACCGGCACGACTCGCACCCTGGAGAAGGGCAACGGCTGGACGGACTGGAACGTGTCGTACGACCAGTTCCGCAAGGACTCCGCTCTCTGACAAGGTACGGGCGGGTCCACGCACTCCCCCTAGACTCGTCGCCGTGACCACCGCCACGACGACCACCTCGGCCCCCGCACCCCTCGCGCGACGCCTCTTCGGCACGGTGTCCGCGCTCCGGGCGTGGGCCGTCGCGTCTCTGGCGGTGAACATGCTCCTCGTCGTCACCGGCGCCGTGGTGAGGCTCACGAGCTCCGGTCTCGGCTGCCCGACCTGGCCGCAGTGCAGCGGCAGCGACTACGTGCCCCAGCCCGAGCTCGGCGTCCACGGGGTCATCGAGTTCGGCAACCGGCTCCTGACGTTCGTGCTCGTTGCGCTAGCGGTCGGCACGGTCATCACCGCGTTCCGGGTCAGGACGACGGCCGCCGGCGCTCCGATGCGTCCCATCCGGATCCTCGCCGTCGTCGTCGCCCTCGGGATCCCCCTGCAGGGCGTCATCGGCGGCATCACCGTGCTCACGCACCTCAACCCGTGGGTCGTCGCCCTGCACATGGTGCTGTCCGTCGCGATCATCGGCCTCTGCGTCGTCATGGTGCACCGCACGTACGACACCGGCGCGCTCACCGTCTCGCGCCTCGTCCGTCGGCTGACCCTGGCCGTCGTCGCGCTGACCGGGCTCGTCATCCTGCTCGGTACCGTCGTCACCGGTGCGGGGCCGCACGCGGGAGACGGGGCGGTGGAGCGGAACGGCATCGACCCCGAGCTGGCCGCCCATGTGCACGCGACGGCGGTGTGGGCACTGCTCGGGCTCACGATCGTCCTCCTCGCCATGACGAAGTCGCGCCTCGTCGCGGCACTGCTCGCGGTACAGCTGCTCCAGGGCGTCATCGGCTACGTCCAGTACTTCACGGGGCTGCCCGTCCTGGGGGTGGCCCTCCACATGGCGGGTGTCGCGGTCCTCACCGCCGTCACCACGCATGTTCTGTGGTCGCTGCGCGAGGTGGCCTCCGTACGGAACGCGGGCTAGAGTGCTCGGCGCCCACCCGACGATACGACGAGGGAGCTCCGTGACCGCACCCGTGGGAACCGCGACCGTGCCGCACGTCGGGCCGGCGGTCACGACGCGCGACGTCATCGCCGCGTACGTGGGTCTCACCAAGCCGCGCATCGTCGAGCTCCTGCTCGTCACGACGCTCCCGGCCATGTTCCTCGCGGCCCACGGGGTGCCCTCTTGGCGCCTCATGCTGGCGACCATGGCCGGTGGCTACCTCGCCGCGGGCAGCGCGAACACGTACAACAACGTCATCGACGCCGACATCGACGAGCTCATGCGGCGGACACGCACGCGCGCCCTGCCCCGGCACCGGGTGAGCCGCCAGGCCGCCGCGCTGTTCGGGACCGTGCTCGGTGTCGCCTCCGTCCTGGTGCTCGGCCTCGCCGTGAACTGGCTGTCGGCATGGCTGGCGCTCCTGGCGAACGCGCTGTACGTGTTCGTCTACACCATGTGGCTCAAGCGCTGGACGTCGCAGAACATCATCTGGGGCGGGATCGCCGGCTGCTTCCCCCCGCTCATCGGCTGGACCGCGGTCACCGGGAGTGTGGCCTGGCCGCCGGTCATCCTCTTCCTCATCGTCTTCTTCTGGACCCCACCGCACACGTGGGCGCTGGCCTGGCGGTACCGGCAGGACTACGAGGCCGGCGGGGTGCCGATGTTGCCGGTCGTCGCGAGCCGCCCGACGGTCGCCCGACGGATCCTCCAGTACTCGGTGCTCACGGTCCTCACGAGCCTCGCACTGTGGCCCGTCGCCCGTACCGGCTGGCTCTACCCGGTGGTGGCAGGCGCGTGCGGCGCCTGGCTCATCGTCGAGGCGGTCATGCTGCTGCGGCGCGCGAACGCGGGGGCGGACGACACGGGCGCGCGCCCGATGCGGCTGTTCCACTGGTCCAACACGTACCTCGCCCTCGTCTTCGCGGCCGCGGCGCTCGACCCGTGGCTGCTCGGTCGGTGAGGTCGGCGTGTCATGCGGAGGTCGACAGTGAGGAATAGGCTTTCCTGGTAAGCCGTTCGTCCTAGTCGGGCTCTGTCCCGGTAGGTAGCCTGGCAACCACGAGGAGAGGACGACGGTGGCAGACGAGAGGTTCAGCGGGAACCCGCTGAGAGATCCAGCAGACCGTCGGCTCCCTCGCATCGCCGGTCCCTGTGTCCTCGTGATGTTCGGCGTCACCGGCGACCTCGCTCGCAAGAAGCTCATGCCGGCCGTGTACGACCTCGCCAACCGCGGCCTTCTGCCCCCGGGATTCGGGCTGGTGGGCTTCGCGCGCCGTGAGTGGGCGGACGAGGACTTCGCGTCCCGCGTCCACGAGGCGGTGCGGCAGTACGCGCGGACTCCGTTCCGCGAGGAGGTCTGGCGTCAGCTCAGCGAGGGCATCCGGTTCGTCCAGGGCAACCTCGACGAGGAGTCGTCGTACGCGGAGCTCGCGGCCACGATCGAGGAGCTCGACCTGCTCCGCGGGACGAACGGGAACCACGCCTTCTACCTGTCCATCCCACCGGGCCTGTTCGAGACGGTCATCCGCAACCTCAACCGGTCCGGCCTGTCGGCCACGGACCGCGGCGGGTGGCGGCGCGTGGTCATCGAGAAGCCGTTCGGGCACGACCTGGAGAGCGCGAAGGAGCTCAACCAGGTGCTGTCGACGGCGTTCCCGTCGAAGTCGGTCTTCCGCATCGACCACTACCTCGGCAAGGAGACGGTCCAGAACCTGCTGGCCCTCCGGTTCGCGAACGAGATGTTCGAGCCGGTGTGGAACAACCACTACGTCGACCACGTCCAGATCACGATGGCCGAGGACATCGGCGTGGGTGGCCGCGCGAGCTACTACGACGGCATCGGTGCGGCTCGTGACGTCATCCAGAACCACCTCCTCCAGCTGCTGGCCCTCACCGCGATGGACGAGCCGATCTCGTTCGACGCGACGAACCTGCGCCGCGAGAAGCAGAAGGTCCTGTCGGCCGTGCTCACGCCGAAGCGGCCCGATCTCCACGCGGCCCGCGGCCGGTACGCGGCGGGCTGGGTGGGCGGACGCCACGTCGTCGGCTACGTCGAGGAGGAGGGGTTCAAGGCGACGTCCACCACGGAGACGTTCGCGGCCCTCCGGCTCGATATCGACAGCCGCCGCTGGGCCGGGGTGCCGTTCTACCTCCGGGCCGGCAAGCGGCTGCCCCGCCGCGTCACGGAGATCGCTCTCGGCTTCCGGAAGGCGCCACACCTGCCCTTCACCGCCACGGACACCCTCGACCTGGGCAGGAACGCACTCGTCATGCGGATCCAGCCCGACGAGGGCGTCACGCTCCGCTTCGGGGCGAAGGTGCCGGGCAGCCAGATGGAGATCCGCGACGTCAACATGGACTTCGGCTACGGAGACTCCTTCACCGAGTCGTCTCCCGAGGCGTACGAGCGGCTGCTCCTCGACGTGCTGCTGGGCGACCCGCCCCTGTTCCCCCAGCAGGAGGAGGTCGAGCTCGGCTGGCAGATCCTCGACCCCGTCCTCGACTACTGGGCGAGCCTCAAGTCGCCGCCGGAGGACTACGAGTCGGGGACGTGGGGGCCAGCGGGCGCCCATGAGATGATCGCCCGCGACGGCCACGCCTGGCGGAGGCCCTAGGAGACCCATGATCATCACACTGACGCACACGGACACCAGCGAGATCGCGAACGCCCTGCTCCACGCGCGCAGCCGCCTGGGCAGCGCCTCGGGCCTCGTGCTCACCCTCATCGTGGCGGCCGAGCAGCGATCGTTCTCCAAGGCGTACGCGGCGGCCCAGACCGCCGCCCGCGAGCACCCCTGCCGGCTCATCCTCGTCGTCAAGACGAGCGGCAAGACGGACCGGCTGGACGCGGAGATCCACCTCGCCGAGGACGTCCCGGGTGAGGTCATCGTCCTGCGCCTGTCCGGCGAGGTTCGCGACCACGCGGACTCCGTCGTCCTGCCCATGCTGCTGCCCGACTCGCCCGTCGTCATGTGGTGGCCGGGCCGCGCACCCGACGCGCCCGGCGACGACCAGCTCGGGCAGCTGGCCGACCGCCGGATCACGGACTCCGCGAGCAGCACCGACCCCGTCAAGGCCCTTGAGGTGCGAGCGATGCATCACTCGGCGGGCGACACGGACCTGACGTGGACGCGGCTGACGCTGTGGCGGGCGCTGCTCACGGCAGCCCTGGACCAGTACCCGATGCGGGTGCTGTCCGCCACGGTGGTGGGCCCCCGCAACAACGCCCCCGCCGACCTCATGGCTGCCTGGCTCGAGAGCCGCCTCAAGGTGCCGGTGACCCGTACGCACTCGGCGGGACCTGGCATCACGAGCGTCATGCTCACCACCCCCGGCGGCGACATCGTCATCGCCCGCGAGGACGGCAAGACCGCGTCGTACGCGATCCCGGGGCAGCCCCGCCGGACCGTCGCGCTCAAGCGGCGCGACATCAACGAGCTGCTCACCGAGGAGCTCCGACGGCTCGACGCGGACGACGTCTACGCGGCAGCGCTCGCCACCTTCTGCACGCGCGAGGGCCGCAGCATGCCGAAGCCCGAGCCCACCCGCAAGCGCAAGGAGGCGGGCGCCATCGCCGCCGCCAAGGTCGCGAAGACTGGCGCGCGGGCCGGGAGCCGCAAGGCCGCCAGGGTGCAGGAAGCGCTGGTACGCCACGAGCCGCCCCTCCACGGCGGACACGCGCACGCAGCCGAGTCACACCCCCACGAGGGGACTGGCGCGGTCCGCGCCGGGGACGCCCACGCGGCGGAGGCCTCATGAGCCCCCGGGTGGTGCGCCGCCTGCCCAATCCCGAGATGCTGGCGCAGGACGTCGCGGACTCTCTCGTCAAGCGCATCGAGACGCTGCAGGCCGACGGCCGCGTCGTCGAGCTGTGCCTCACGGGAGGCCGGGTCGCCAACCTCGCCTACGAGCACCTGTCGCGCGTCGTGGGCCGGTCGAAGGTCGACCCCGGCGCCCTCGAGCTGTGGTGGACCGACGAGGCGTTCGTCCCGACGGACGACCCTCGCCGGAACTCGCTCCAGGCGCTGTCGCGCCTCGCCGGTACGTTCCCGCTGTCGCCGTCCCGTACCCACCCCATGCCGTCGTCCGACGCCTCCCCCGACCCTGCCCAGGCAGCCCTGACGTACGGCACCGACCTCGCCGGCCGGACCATCGACATCTGCCTCCTGGGCGTCGGCGAGAACGGCCACGTCGCCGCGCTGCACCCTGACCATCCGGCCGCTGAGCCGACCTCGGCGATCGCCGTCGGCGTCACCGACGCGCCCAAGCCTCCGCCGGAGCAGGTGTCACTCAGCCTCGCCACCATCAACAGGTCACGCGAGGTGTGGCTGCTCGCCACGGGCAAGGAGAAGGCGGACGCCGTGGCCCGGACGTTCCGGGGCGACGCGACGACCATCTCCACGCACGTCAGCGGCGTCGACCGTACCGTGTGGTTCCTCGACGAGGCCGCCGCCGCGGAGCTGCCGTTCCACTCCTGCAACCTCTAGGACGCACGAACGGCCGGCCCGAGGGCCGGCCGTCACGAAATGCGAGCGCTGGATCAGTAGATGACCTCGCCGCGGGCCCTGCGGTCGCGCAGGCCCTGAAGCGCCTCCTCGAGGATCGTCCGCGCCTCGGCAGAGGTGCGGCGCTCCTTCACGTACGCGAGGTGCGTCTTGTACGGCAGGATCTTCGGCGGTGGCGGGGGGTTCTCGGAATCGAGGTTCGCGGGCAGGCCGCACCGCGGGCAGTCCCACTCCAGGGGAACCTGGGCCTCCGCCGCGAACGCGGGACGGGTCTCGTGCATGTTCGCGCAGAAGTACGAGACGTACAGGCGAGGAGCCGCGTCGCCGCGCTCCGCCTCCCCCATGGGTCCCGCACCGACGCGGCTGCCACGAATGGCGCTACCTCCGGCCACAGTCAAACTCCTCGATCGTTGTTCTGGACTCGTGAGAACCGCGGTCCGGCTAGACGCCGAATCGGTACATGATCAGCAGCGCGACGATACACGCCAGCCACAGCGACCCGACGATGATGGTGATGCGGTCGAGGTTGCGCTCGGCGACACTGGTGCCGCCCATGGCCGTCGACATGCCTCCGCCGAAGAGGTCGGACATGCCGCCGCCCTTGCCCTTGTGGAGCAGGATGAACAGGGCCAGGATCACGCTGGTGATCACGAGGCCGATGGACACGCTGAGGACGGGCCAGGTGATCAGGGGGACGAGCAGACTCACCCGCACATCGTAACCCAGCCGTGCCTTCCCCGAAGAACCGGCCGCGCCGGGCGTCCCTGCGCCACCAGCCACGCCTGCCCGGGACGGCGAACGGCGCCGGGGCTTCGTCAGCCACCGGCGCCGTCTCGTTCCTGAACAGATCAGCCCTGGAAGAGGACGATCTTCGCGAACTCCTCCGCGTCGAGGCTCGCGCCTCCGACGAGGGCACCGTCGACGTCAGGCTGAGCCATGATGTCGACGACGTTGCCGGACTTCACCGAGCCGCCGTACTGGATCCGTACAGCCTCCGCCGCGGCCGCGCCGAGGAGCTCGGACACCTTGCCGCGGATCGCCCCGCACACCTCCTGGGCGTCGGCCGGCGTGGCGACCTCGCCCGTGCCGATGGCCCACACGGGCTCGTACGCGATGACGAGCGCGCCCACCTGCTCGGCGGTGAGCCCGTCGAGGCAGGCGGTCACCTGGCCGAGGACGTGCTCGACCTGACGGCCCTCCTTGCGGATCGACAGGACCTCGCCGCAGCAGATGATCGGCGTCATGCCGGCGCCGATGACCGCCTTCGCCTTGGCGTTGATGGTCTCGTCGGTCTCGCCGTGGTACTCACGGCGCTCCGAGTGGCCCACGACGACGTACGTGCAGCCGAGCTTCGCTAGCATCTCCGCCGAGATCTCACCCGTGTACGCGCCGGACGCGTGGACGGAGACGTCCTGCGCGCCCCACGCGATGGGGTACTTCTCAGCCTCGATGAGCGTCTGGACCGTCCGGATGTCGGTGAAGGGCACGATGACGGCGGCCTCGGTCGTCGACGGGTTGTACTTGTGGTCGGCGAGCGTCCACGCGAGCTTCTGGACCAGGCCGGTCGCCTCGACGTGGTTGAGGTTCATCTTCCAGTTGCCCGCCATGAGCGGGGTGCGCTTCGCCATCGGTCAGCCTTCCAGCACGGACAGACCCGGCAGGGTCTTGCCCTCGAGGTACTCCAGCGACGCACCGCCGCCGGTCGAGATGTGGCCGAACGCGTCGTCGGCGAAGCCGAGCTGGCGCACGGCCGCGGCGGAGTCGCCGCCACCCACGACGGTGAACGCGTCGGTGTCAGCCAGTGCCGCCGCGACAGCCTTGGTGCCGGAGGCCAGCGCCTCGATCTCGAAGACGCCCATGGGCCCGTTCCAGAACACCGTCTTGGCGCCGAGGATGGCGTCGGCGAACAGCTTCTCGGACTCGGGGCCGATGTCCAGGCCGCCCTGGTCGGCGGGGATCTGGTCGGACGGGACGACCGTCACCTCGGACACCGTCCGGCCGGCGAAGTCGAACTCCGCCGCGACACGGGTGTCCACCGGCAGGAGGATCGTCTTGCCGGCGGCCTCGGCCTGCGCGAGGTAGCCCTTGCAGGTCTCGACGTTGTCCGCGTCGAGGATCGAGCTGCCGACCTCGTAGCCCTTGGCCTTGAGGAACGTGTAGCTCATGCCGCCGCCCACGACGAGGGTGTCTGCGACCTTGAGCAGGTTGTCGATGACCGCGAGCTTGTCGGCGACCTTCGCCCCGCCGAGGACGACCACGTACGGACGGGCCGGCTGCTCGGTGAGCGTGCGAAGAACCTCGACCTCCTTCGCCACGAGCGACCCCGCCGCGGACGGCAGGAGCTTCGCGACGTCGTACACGGAGGCCTGCTTGCGGTGGACCACACCGAAGCCGTCGGAGACGAAGACGTCCGCGAGAGCCGCGTACTTGGCGGCGAGGGCGCCGCGCTCGGCGTCGTCCTTGCTCTCCTCACCCGGCTCGTAGCGGACGTTCTCGCACATGCCGATCTCACCGTTGGCGAGACCTGCCGCCATGGCCTGGGCGGACTCGCCCACCACGTCCGTGGCGAGCTTCACGTCGGTGCCCAGCAGCTCGCCCAGCCGCTTGGCGGCCGGGGCGAGGCTGTACTTCGGGTTGACCTGCCCCTTGGGCCGGCCCAGGTGGGCCAGTACCACGACCTTCGCGCCGGCCTCGCGGAGGCCTGTGAGCGTCGGCAGCGCGGCGCGGATGCGCCCGTCGTCGGTGATGACGTCGCCGTCGAGCGGGACATTGAAATCACAGCGAATCAGGACGCGCTTGCCTTCGAGCGCGCCAAGGTCGGGTACTGACCTCACGGGTGGGCCTTTCTAGGAGAAGAGAGTTGTCAGAGCTTCGAGCCGACGAGGACCGTGAGGTCGACGAGGCGGTTCGAGTAGCCCCACTCGTTGTCGTACCAGCCGACGACCTTGACCTGGTTGCCGATCACCTTGGTGAGCTGCGCGTCGAAGATGCACGACGCCGGGTCGGTCTCGATGTCCTTGGAGACGATCGGGTCCTCGGTGTAGACGAGCTTGCCCTTCATGGGGCCGCTCTCGGCAGCCGCCTTGACGATGGCGTTGACCTCCTCGACGGTGGTCTCGCGGCTGGCCTCGAAGGTGAGGTCGGTGGCGGAGCCGGTCGGCGTCGGGACGCGCATGGCGTAGCCGTCGAGCTTGCCCTTGAGCTCCGGCAGCACGAGCGCGACGGCCTTGGCGGCGCCGGTCGTGGTCGGGACCATGTTGAGGGCCGCGGCGCGCGAACGACGGAGGTCCTTGTGCGGGCCGTCCTGCAGGTTCTGGTCCTGCGTGTACGCGTGGATGGTCGTCATGAGGCCCTTGACGATGCCGAGGCCGTCGTTGAGCGCCTTCGCCATCGGGGCGTGGCAGTTCGTGGTGCACGACGCGTTGGAGATGATGTTCATCGTCGCCGGGTCGTACTTGTCGTCGTTCACGCCCATGACGATCGTGATGTCCTCGTTCTTCGCCGGGGCGGAGATGAGCACCTTCTTGGCGCCGGCCGCGAGGTGGGCCTTGGCCTTGGTGGCGTCGGTGAAGAAGCCGGTCGACTCGATGACGATGTCGACGCCGAGGTCACCCCACGGCAGCGCGGCCGGGTCCTTCTCGGCGAACGCCTTGATGGCCTTGCCATCGACGTAGATCGCATCCTCGTCGTAGGTGACCTCGCCCGGGAAGCGGCCGAGGATCGAGTCGTACTTGAGCAGGTGGGCGAGCGTGCGGTTGTCGGTCAGGTCGTTGACCGCGACGACCTCGAGGTCCGCGCCCGCGGCGACAAGGGCGCGGTAGTAGTTGCGACCGATACGGCCGAAGCCGTTGATGCCAACCTTGACTGTCATGTGCAGGACTCCTTATCACCGGGTGCTCCCAAGCACCCGGAACAGACGTTCGGACGCAGTCAGCCTAACGAATGTGAGCCTGGCCCGCGCACCCGGGTCGAGAGTCGGTGACGACTACTGGTCGTCGTAGTCAGGAGGCAGTACAGCCGCCGTATCGGGCACTCCGAGCTCCGCTGCACGACGGTCGGCCATGGCCAGCAGCCTCCTGATCCGACCGGCCACCGCGTCCTTCGTCAGGGGCGGTACGTGGAGGGCTCCGAGCTCCTCGAGGGAGGCCTGCTTGTGGTCCAGCCGGAGGGTGCCTGCGGTCAGGAGGTGGGACGGTACGTCGTCGCCGAGGATCTCCAGCGCTCGGCTCACGCGCATCCCGGCCGCGACCGCTGCGTGCGCGGAGCGGCGCAGGTTCGCGTCGTCGAAGTTCGCGAGACGGTTCGCCGAGGCGCGTACCTCGCGCCGCACGCGACGCTCCTCCCACGCGAGCACCGTCTGGTGAGCACCGAGCCGGGTGAGCATCGCCGCGATCGCGTCGCCGTCGCGGATGACGACCCTGTCGACGCCCCGTACGTCACGCGGCTTGGCGACGATCCCGAGCCGACGGGCAGCGCCCACGAGCGCGAGGGCGGACTCCTGACCGGGGCAGGTCACCTCCATGGACATGGACCTGCCCGGCTCCGTGAGCGAGCCGTGCGCCAGGAACGCACCGCGCCACGTCGCGACCGAGTCGCAGATGCCGCCGCCGACCACGGAGGGCGGCAGGCCACGTACGGGGCGGCCGCGCTTGTCGACGAGCCCGGTCTGGCGGGCAAGGGCGCCACCGTCGCGGATGAGGCGGACGATGTACCGGGTGCCGCGGCGCAGGCCGGAGGACGTGACCGTGACCAGCTCGGACTCCAGCCCGAAGACCTCCGTGATGGTGGAGCGCAGTCGACGGGCAGCGGCGCCGGTGTCGAGCTCGGCCTCGACGATGATCTTCCCGCCGGCCAGGTGCAGGCCCCCGCCGAAGCGCAGCATCGCGGCGGCCTCGGCTCGGCGGCAGCAGGGCTTCGTCGTCACCACTGTCGCCAGTTCGGACTTCACCTGCTGGGTCAATGCCATTGCGCAATCTTGTCATACGGCCGAGGGTGCCCCGGACGGCGGTCACAGACCCATGGCACCCGCGAGGGAGGCCGCGAGGAGCAGCGGGTCGTGCCGCGCGGAGCCGTCGCGCATGCCGAGATGGGCCACGTGGAGGGTGGCCCCGAGGCTCTCCACGTACGTGCCGAGGTGGCCGTCCAGCCCGGCGAAGCGGTGGTCGGCGATGACGTGGTCGAGGCGGAGGGCCGGCGCGTGGTCCGCGAGGACGTCGATGTGCGCGGCGGGCGAGAACCCAGCGGTCTCGTCCGCCGGAACCATGTTGAGCACGAGGATGCGCTTCGCCTTCGAGGTCACGATCGCCTCGGCGAGCTCGGGCACGAGCAGGTGCACGAGCACGGACGTGAACCACGACCCGGGCCCCAGGACGATGAAGTCCGCCTCGCGCAGCGCCTCGACGGCTGCCGGGTGCGCGGGGGGTCGTTCCGGGCCGAGCCGTACGGCCACGACACGGCCGGTCGTCTTGGCGACCTGGGCCTGGCCGCGGACGACAGAGATCTCGTCCGGAGCGTCCGACCGCAGTCCCACGACGTCGGCCTCGATGGTCAACGGCACGGCGGACATCGGCAGGACCCGGCCGTGCACCCGCAGCAGCTGGCCGACCATGTCGAGACCCTCGACGGGGTCCGCCAGCTGCTGCCACAGGCCCGCGATGAGGAGGTTCCCGATCGCGTGGCCTCCCAAGGGACCGTGGCCGGTGAAGCGGGACTGGAGCACGTCGGCCCACAGGCGGCCCTCGGAGTCGTCGTCGCACAGGGCCGCGAGCGCCATGCGGAGGTCCCCGGGCGGCAGGCAGTCGAACTCGTCGCGCAGGCGGCCCGACGAGCCCCCGTCGTCGGCCACCGTGACGATGGCCGTGAGGTCGTCCGTGAGCCGGCGCAGCGCCGACAGCGTCGCGAAGAGGCCGTGCCCGCCGCCGAGCGCCGCCACCGCCGGGAGGCGGGAGAACCGGCCGGTCATTCGCGCCCGAGGTCCCGGTGCATCACCTGGACGGGGAGGTCCCGCTCGCGGAGTCGCCGTGCCAGCTCCTCCGCGATGGCCGTGGAGCGGTGCTTGCCGCCCGTACAGCCGATCGCAAGCTCGACCTGGCGCTTGCCTTCGGCGACGTACCCGGGCAGGACGCAGTCGAGGAGCTCGAGCATGTGGGTCAGGAAGGGCCCGGCGGCCGGCTGGCCCAGCACGTACGAGGAGACCGCCTCCGAGAGCCCGGTCTGCGGGCGGAGCTCCGGGACCCAGTGCGGGTTCGGGAGGAACCGCACGTCGAAGACCATGTCCGAGTCGATGGGCACGCCGTTCTTGAAGCCGAACGAGACGACGATGACACGCAGCTCGTCCCGGTCGTCACCGCCGTACGCGTGCGCGACGCGTGCCTGCAGCTGGTGCACGTTGAGCGACGACGTGTCGATGACCATGTCCGCGGCGGCCCGCAGCGTGGACATCATGCGTCGCTCACGCCGGATGCCTTCGATCATCCGTCCGTCCTCCTGAAGGGGCACCGGGCGCCGCGACGACTCCTGCCGCTTGACGATGACCTCGTCCGCGGCCTCGATGAAGCAGATCTCCGCGGTGACGCCCTTCTCGGCGAGCTCTGAGAAGACGACGGGCAGATGCTGCATGTCCGCGCGGCTGCGGACGTCGATCACCACAGCGACCTTCGTGATGCCTTCGGAGGCGAGCTGGCGCACCAGGAGGGGCAGCATCGCGGGCGGGAGGTTGTCGACGACGTACCAGCCGTGGTCCTCCATGGCGTGCGCGGCGGTACGACGCCCGGCACCGGACATCCCGGTGATGACGACGAGACGCTGCCTGCTGCTCTCCTGCTCGCTCACGTGGCCATTATCGCGAGGCCGCAGGGCCGGGCGGCCTCAGGGCGCGGGCTCAGTCGAGAATTTCGCCCGTCGTGAGGTTCACGGACTCCCCCGGCTGCCGGGAGGCGACGGCAGCCGCCACGGCCTCCGCCAGCCGCGGCCCGAAGCCGGGTGTCTCCGCGATCTCCTCCGCGGACGCGGCTCGGAGCTTCTTCATGGAGCCGAAGCGCCGCAGGAGCGCCTTGCGGCGCACCTCGCCCAGCCCCGTGACGTCGTCCAGCAGCGACTCGACCATCGACACGCTCCGGCGGCCCCTGTGGTGGGTGATGGCGAATCGGTGGGCCTCGTCACGGATCCGCTGCAGCAGGTACAGGCCCTCGCTGGTACGGGGCAGGATCAGGGGGAACTCCTCCCCCGGCAGCCACACCTCCTCGAGCCGTTTGGCGAGGCCGCACACGGCGACGTCGGTGATGCCGAGCTCCTCGAGGACCGTCTGCGCTGCCGCCACCTGCGGGGCGCCGCCGTCGACGACGAGGAGGGCGGGCGCATACGCGAAGCCGCGCGGTGCGCGGGTGGTCGCGTCGACGAGCGCGGAGGCGGCGCTGTCGTCGTCGACGTCGCGCAGGAGCTCGCGCTCGTCGAGGAGGCGCCGGAACCGGCGGGTGAGCACCTCGGTCATGGCGCCGACGTCGTTCGAGGCGACGGTACGCACGACGAACCGCCGGTACTCCGACTTCCGCGACAGGCCGTCCTCGAAGACGACCATCGACGCGACGGTCTCGGTGCCCTGGAGGTGGGAGATGTCGAAGCACTCGATCCGCAGCGGCACGGTGGCCAGGCCGAGGGCCTCCTGGATCTCCTCGAGCGCCCGGTTGCGGGTCGTGAGGTCGCTGGCGCGCCGGGTCTTGTGGCGCGTGAGGGCCTCGGTGGCGTTCCGCGTGACCGTGTCGAGGAGGACGCGCTTGTCGCCGCGCTGCGGCACCTGGATCCGTACCTTCGCCCCCCTCTCCTCCGCCAGGAGCTGCTCGAGCAGGTCGGCTCCCGACGGCAGGGCGGGGACGAGGACCAGAGGCGGTACGGCGCGTCGCCGCTCGGCGGGTGTCATGTCCGCGGAGACCTGCTCGGCGTAGAGCTGGAGGAGGAACGCCTCGACGAGGGCCGGCTCGTCGCCCTCGTCGGACCGGTCCGCGACCCAGCCGCGCTCCCCCTGCACACGCCCGTCCCGGACGTGGAAGACCTGTACGGCGACCTCGAGCTGGTCGACGGCCATCGCGACGACATCCGCGTCCGTGCCGTCGGTGAGGACGATCGCGTTGCGCTCGAGGATCTTCCGGAGTGCGCCGAGCTGGTCACGGACGACCGCGGCGCGCTCGTACTCCATGTTGTGCGCCGCGACGGCCATCTCGCGCTCGAGCCGCTTCTCGATGGCCTTCGTCTGGCCGCCCATGAACGCACAGAAGTCCTCGGCGATGTCCCTGTGGGCCTCGGGCGTGATCCGGCCCACGCACGGGGCCGAGCACTTGTCGATGTAGCCCAGCAGGCAGGGCCTGCCCGCGGCCGCCGCCGACTTGAACGTCGCGGCGCTGCACGACCGCATCGGGAAGACGCCCAGGAGCGCGTCGACGGTGTCCCGGATGGCCCAGGCATGGCCGTACGGACCGAAGTAGCGCCAGCCGCGCCGCTTGGCGCCCCGGCCGACGAAGACGCGCGGGAACTCCTCGGACCAGCTCACGCAGAGCCAGGGGTACGTCTTGTCGTCGCGGTACTTCACGTTGAACCGCGGGTCGTACTTCTTGATCCACGTGTACTCGAGCTGGAGCGCCTCGAGCTCGTTCTGGACGACCGTCCACTCCACCTTGGCGGCCGTGAAGACCATCGTGCGGGTCCGGTGGTGCAGCCCCGCGGGGTCGGCGAAGTACGAGTTCAGCCTCTGGCGGAGGTTCTTGGCCTTGCCGACGTAGATGACGGTGCCATGAGCGTCCCTGAACCGGTACACGCCGGGGTCGGTGGGGATCGACCCCACCTTCGGCCTGTACGTCACCGGATCCGCCACAGTCGCACAATGTAGTCGCCGTCGCCGACACTCCCCGGCGCTGTACCGGCGAACCTGTGTGTTCCTGGGCGTCCGCTGTGAGTTGCGGGCGTCGCCGCCGGTGTGGGCCTTCGTCCTCCTACAGTTCAGGCTGGCGCTCGCCGTGCTGCGCGCCTTCAACAGCCACAGGAGGTCGCCCATGTCGCCCGACGTTCCACGCCGCAGCCTCTTCGCCGCGGGCATGGGTCTCACGCTCGCCGGTCTCGGCCTGGCCGCGTGCAGCTCCCCCACCGCGACAGCCGGGGGCGGGGCAGGCGCGGGGACCGCGGGCGGCGGGTCGACGACCGCCGGGGGGTCCGGCAGCTCAGGCGGCTCCGGGACCTCGCCCGGTGGCGCCTCCGGCAGCACCGTGAAGGTCGCGGACGTCCCCGTCGGAGGCGGCGTCATCATGCAGTCGGCGAGCTTCGTCGTGACCCAGCCGACGGCCGGGACCTTCAAGGCGTTCAGCAGCGTGTGCACCCACGAAGGGTGTCCGGTGTCTCAGATCTCCGGCGGCGCCATCATCTGCACGTGCCACAACTCCCGCTTCTCCGTCGCCGACGGGTCCGTCATCTCGGGTCCCGCGCGGCGCGCGCTGAGGGCCGCCAAGGTCACGCAGTCCGGCGACTCGCTCGTGGTCTCTTGACCGGAGCGGTCCTGGGCACGAGCGGCACGGGCGGTTCGCCGACGCCGATGTCCGTCCCCTTGAGCACCTCGGCGAGGAACTGGCCCGTGTACGACTCGGCGCACGCGGCCACCTGCTCCGGCGTGCCCGTCGCGATCACCTGACCGCCACGAGAGCCGCCCTCGGGCCCCAGGTCGATGATCCAGTCGGACGACTTGATGACGTCGAGGTTGTGTTCGATGACGACCACGGAGTTCCCCGCGTCCACGAGCTTCTGCAGGACCCCGAGCAGCTTGCGGATGTCCTCGAAGTGGAGGCCGGTGGTCGGCTCGTCCAGCACGTACATGGTTCGTCCCGTCGCACGGCGCTGGAGCTCCGCCGCGAGCTTGACGCGCTGGGCCTCACCACCCGAGAGCGTCGTGGCCGGCTGCCCCATCCGTACGTACCCCAGGCCCACGTCGACGAGCGTCGTGAGGTGGCGGGCGATCGCCGGGATGGCCGCGAAGAACTCGGCGCCCTCCTCGATGGGCATGTCCAGGACCTCGGCGATGGTCTTGCCCTTGTAGTGCACCTCGAGCGTCTCGCGGTTGTACCGGGCACCGTGGCACACCTCGCACGGGACGTAGACGTCCGGGAGGAAGTTCATCTCGATCTTGATCGTGCCGTCGCCGGAGCAGTTCTCGCAGCGGCCACCCTTGACGTTGAAGGAGAAGCGCCCCGGCTGGTAGCCCCGCACCTTGGCCTCGGGCGTCTCCGCGAACAGCGAGCGGATCCGGTCGAACACGCCCGTGTAGGTCGCCGGGTTCGAGCGCGGCGTGCGGCCGATCGGCGACTGGTCGACGTGGATGATCTTGTCGATCTCGTGGTACCCGTCGATGTGCGTGTGCCGACCGGGCATGGTCTTCGAGCTGTAGATGCGCCGGGCCAGGGCTGCGTAGAGGATCCCGTTGACAAGGGTCGACTTCCCGGAGCCGGAGACGCCGGTCACGGAGATGAGCTGGCCCAACGGGAACGACACGGTGACGTCACGGAGGTTGTTCTCCTTCGCGCCGACGATCGTCACAGCGCGGCCCGTCTGCGGGCGTCGAGCGGCGGGCAGCGGGATCGACCGGCGCCCAGCGAGGTACGCGCCGGTGAGAGACTCCTTGCTCGCCAGCAGCTCGCTCACCGGGCCGGAGACGATGACCTCGCCCCCGTGCTCCCCGGCTCCCGGCCCGATGTCGACGGTCCAGTCCGCCGCACGGATGGTGTCCTCGTCGTGCTCGACGACGATGAGGGTGTTGCCGAGGTTGCGCAGGCGCACGAGCGTGTCGATGAGGCGGCGGTTGTCGCGCTGGTGAAGGCCGATGGAGGGCTCGTCGAGGACGTACAGGACGCCGACCAGCCCTGAGCCGATCTGCGTGGCCAAGCGGATCCGCTGCGCCTCCCCGCCCGAGAGCGTGCCCGCAGGCCGGGACAGCGAGAGGTAGTCGAGGCCAACGTCGAGGAGGAAGCGGAGCCGCTCGTGGATCTCCTTGAGGACCCGTTCCGCGATCTGGGCCTCACGTGCCGTGAGCTCCAGCGTCTTGAGGAAGGCCGCCGCCTCGTCGATCGACATCGCCGAGATCTGCGCGATGTTCTTCCCCCCGACCGTGACGGCCAGTGACGTCGGCTTGAGCCGTGCGCCGCGGCACGTGGCGCACGGGATCTCGCGCATGTACTCGGCGTACCGTTCCCGGGCCACGTCGGTGTCCGCCTCCGCGTGGCGGCGCTTGATGTACGGGATCGCGCCCTCGTACTTCGCCGAGTACGTGCGCACCCGGCCGTACCGGTTGCGGTGCCGGACGTACACCGGCTCGCCCGCGCCCAGCATCACGAGGTTCTGCACCGCGGGCGTCAGGTCCCGGAACGGCATCGACATCGAGAAGTGCTCGGTCTCGGCCAGGCCGGAGAGCAGGTTCTGGAAGTAGCCGGCGACGGTCGGCGACGACCAGACCGAGATCGCGTTCTCGGACAGGCTCAGCGACGGGTCAGGGACCACGAGCTCGGGGTCGACCTCGAGCATCGTGCCGAGCCCCGAGCAGACCGGGCACGCGCCCCACGGCCCGTTGAAGGAGAACTGCCGCGGCTCGAGCTCCTCGATCGCGATGTCGTGGTTGTTGGGGCAGGCCATCTTCTCCGAGTAGCGGCGCTCGCGATCGGGGCTGTTCGCCGGCTCGTCGACGAAGTCGATGGAGACGACGCCCTGCGCCAGCCGCAGGGCCGTCTCGACCGAGTCGGTGAGGCGCTGCTTCACGGTGGGCTTCACTGCCAGGCGGTCGATGATGACGTCGATCGAGTGCTTCCGCTGCTTGTCGAGGGTCGGCGGCTCAGTCAGCTGGTGCACGTCGCCGTCCACACGGACGCGCGCGAAGCCCTCTGTCGCCAGTTCGGTGAAGAGGTCGTGGTACTCGCCCTTGCGCCCGCGGATGACGGGTGCGAGGACCTGGAAGCGTGTGCCCTCGGGCAGGGCCAGCAGCCTGTCGACGATCTGCTGGGGCGTCTGACGGCTGATGGGCTCGCCGCACTGGGGGCAGTGAGGCCGGCCCGCGCGGGCGAAGAGGAGCCGCAGGTAGTCGTACACCTCGGTGATCGTGCCGACCGTCGAGCGGGGGTTGCGCGACGTCGACTTCTGGTCGATCGAGACCGCCGGTGACAGGCCCTCGATGAAGTCGACAGCCGGCTTGTCCATCTGTCCGATGAACTGGCGGGCGTAGGCGGAGAGCGACTCGACGTAGCGCCGCTGGCCCTCCGCGAAGATCGTGTCGAACGCCAGGGAGGACTTTCCCGACCCGGAGAGGCCCGTGAACACGATGAGCGCGTCACGGGGAAGATCGAGCGACACGTTCTTGAGGTTGTGCTCGCGAGCGCCTCTCACGACGAGTCTGTCCATCACGCCGGACATGGTACGGGCAGGCTCCGACAAAACCGTCCCGCGATCCGTCCTCGATACCCCCACTCCTTGTCGGGTGGCCCTAGGTTGTGGGCATGATCGTTCCTGGAGCAGACCTCATCGAGGTGCGGCGGCTCAAGCGGTCCGCGACTCAGCGGCTCCTCGGGGACACCATCACGATCTCCGACAACGACTGGCTCGGTCCCACGGCTCTCCCGGGGTGGACGCGCGCTCACGTCGCGACCCACCTGGCTCGCAACGCCGACGTGCTCCGCCGGTACGTGACCCGTCTGGCGTCCCAGCCCGAGCTCGAGCGCGACGACCTCGTCACCGACCTGGAGGCCGGTGCGCGACGGAGCCCGCTCGACATCCAGATCGACCTTGACACCTCGTCGGGTCTGCTCAACGACACGTTCGACAAGATCACGCCCGAGCAGTGGGAGACGCCGTTGCACGGCAGCCTCGAGGGGCTCACGGTGTCGGACCTGCCGATGATGCGCCTCAACGAGGTCGTGCTCCACCACGTGGACCTGGACTGCGGCTTCGTCATCGGCGACATCGACCCCCGGGCGGCGGAGTGGCTCCTCGTGTGGAACGTGCATCGCCGGGTCGACCTGGCGAAGGGTCCCCGGATCCGGCTCTCGACCGGCACCGGTCAGGTGCTCACGGTGGGCTCGGGGCCTGGCACGTCCGAGGTGTCGGGGAGCGCCGCCAACCTCCTCGGCTGGCTCACCGGACGCCTTCCGCGCACGGCCGTCTCCGGAGCCGAGCACGTGAGCATCGGCCCCCTGCGCTGACTCAGTCGCCCGAGGTCACGCGCTCCGCCCCCGCAACCCGCCGGGAGGCGATGATGCTGGCGACCGTCGTGATGACGAGGGTTCCGACGATCACGGTGAGCGAGATCCCGAGCGAGACCTCCCCGTCGAAGCCCAGCCGCGCGTCGAGGTGGTACTCGTGCATCGCGTGGAGCACGAGCTTCACGCCGATGAAGGCCAGGATCACGGACAGTCCCAGCGACAGGTAGACCAGCCGGCGCAGCAGGTTGCCGAGGAGGAAGTACAGCTGGCGGAGCCCCATGAGGGCGAAGATGTTCGCCGTGAGGACGAGGTACGGCTCGCTCGTGAGCCCGTAGATGGCCGGGATCGAGTCGAGCGCGAACAGCAGGTCGGCGGTACCCAGCGCGACGACCACGAGGAACAGCGGCGTCCAGGACCTGCCCTCCTCCCCGTCGACCCTGAGCTTCGTGCCGTGGAACTCGGGGGTGAAGCGGAAGCGGCGCTTGACCCAGCGGGTCGCGAAGTTGTCGACCGCCTCCTCCTCGGTGTCGTGCTCGAAGTACTCCTTGGCGAGGTGGATCGCCGTGTAGATGAGGAACGCGCCGAACACGAAGAAGATCCCGGAGAAGAGGTGGATCAGACCGGCGCCCAGCGCGATGAACACGCCCCGGAAGGCGAGCGCGAGGATGATGCCGACGAGCAGCGCGTACTGCTGGAGGTGACGGGGCACGCTCATCTTGCTCATGATGATGAGGAAGATGAACAGGTTGTCGACCGAGAGCGAGTACTCGGTGAGCCAGCCGGCGAAGAACTGGCCTCCGTACTGGGGGTGCATGAAGAACGACACCCCGACGCCGAAGAGGATCGCCGCCCCGACGTACACCCCGATGGCGATGGCGCTCTCACGCATGCTGGGCTCGTGCGGGCGGCGGCCGACGACGAACACGTCGAAGGCGAGGACGACCAGGAGCACGACGATCGTCAGTGTCCAGGCAAGAGGGGTCACAAGCATTCAAGGAGACCTTTCAGGGGCGAACCGGATCGGCTCCGGGAGGTCTCGTCCATCGGGAAATCCCGACCGGGCCGCCGACCGCTTCACGCGGTGTGTTGACGACGCGCCCGCCGCTGGGAGTACTCCCCTCCTTGAGCGTCGCTCAGTCTAGCCCGCGACCCGTCGGCCTCCGTCCCTGAGGTCTCATCGCGTCGCCTCCAGCATCTGCCGCAGCTCCTTCTTGAGCTCCGAGATCTCGTCGCGCAGCCGGGCCGCGGTCTCGAACTGCAGCTCGGCCGCGGCGCCGTGCATCTGCTCCGTGAGCTCTGCGACGAGGTCCGCCAGCTCGCCCGCGGGAAGGCCCTTGAGGTCGCGTTTCGCCGCCCGCTCGGACAGGGCCGGCACCGGCGCCCGCCTCTGACCGCCCCGGCCGCTGCTCCGTGTGAGGAGGCCGTCGGTGTCCGCGTCCTCACGAGCCAGCATCTCGGTGATGTCGGCGATCTTCTTGCGGAGGGGCTGCGGGTCGATCCCGTGCGCCTGGTTGTACGCGACCTGCTTCTCCCGTCGCCGGTTCGTCTCGTCGATGGCCTGCTGCATCGACGGGGTCACGGCGTCCGCGTACATGTGGACCTGGCCGCCGACGTTGCGCGCCGCCCGGCCGATTGTCTGGATCAGGCTGCGGCCGCTGCGCAGGAATCCCTCCTTGTCGGCGTCGAGGATCGCGACGAGCGACACCTCGGGAAGGTCGAGACCCTCGCGCAGGAGGTTGATGCCCACGAGGACGTCGTACTCCCCCATCCGCAGCTCGCGCAGCAGCTCGATCCGTCGCAGCGTGTCGACCTCGGAGTGGAGGTAGCGAGTCCGCACTCCGTTGCCGAGGAGGTAGTCCGTGAGGTCCTCAGCCATCTTCTTCGTGAGCGTCGTCACGAGGACGCGCTCGTCGCGCTCCGCCCGGGCGCGGATCTCGCCCATGAGGTCGTCGATCTGCCCCTTGGTGGGCTTCAGGATGATCTCGGGGTCGACGAGGCCGGTCGGCCGGATGAGCTGCTCGACGTACCCCTCGGACTTGGCCAGCTCGTACGGGCCCGGCGTCGCCGAGAGGTACACCGTCTGCCCGATCCGCTCGACGAACTCCTCCCACCGCAGCGGCCGGTTGTCCATCGCGCTGGGGAGGCGGAAGCCGTGCTCCACGAGCATGCGCTTGCGGGACATGTCCCCCTCGTACATGCCGCCGATCTGCGGGACGGTGACGTGCGACTCGTCGATGACGAGCAGGAAGTCCTCCGGGAAGTAGTCCAGGAGGCAGTTGGGCGCGCTCCCGGCCGCTCGCCCGTCGATGTGGCGTGAGTAGTTCTCGATGCCCGAGCAGCTGCCGATCTGACGCATCATCTCGATGTCGTACGTGGTCCTCATCCGCAGCCGCTGCGCCTCGAGCAGGCGCGAGTCGGCCTCCAGCTCGGCGAGCCGCTCCGCGAGCTCCGCCTCGATCGTCGCGATGGCGCGCTCCATCCGCTGCGCGCCGGCTGAGTAGTGGGTCGCCGGGAAGACCAGGAGCTCCTGGTCGGTCGACTCGACCTCACCGGTCACGGGGTTGAGGGTGGAGAGCGCCTCGATCTCGTCGCCGAAGAACTCGATGCGCCAGGCCAGCTCCTCGTACATGGGGAAGACCTCGACGGTGTCGCCGCGGACACGGAAGGTGCCGCGCGTGCCGGCGACGTCGTTGCGCACGTACTGGATGTCGACGAGTTGGTGCAGCAGAGCGTCGCGTCCGTGCTCCTCGCCGACCCGGAGCCGCACGGCCGTGTCCACGTACTCCTGCGGGGTGCCGAGCCCGTAGATCGCCGAGACGCTCGCGACGACGATGACGTCGCGCCGCGTGAGCAGCGAGTACGTGGCCTTGTGGCGCAGCCGCTCGACCTCCTCGTTGAGCGAGGAGTCCTTCTCGATGTACGTGTCCGTCTGCGGGATGTACGCCTCGGGCTGGTAGTAGTCGTAGTACGAGACGAAGTACTCCACCGCGTTGTCGGGGAAGAACTGGCGCAGCTCGTTGGCGAACTGGGCGGCGAGCGTCTTGTTCGGCTGCATGACGAGCATCGGGCGCTGCAGCCGCTCGGCGAGCCAGGCGATGGTGGCCGTCTTGCCCGTACCGGTCGCGCCGAGGAGCACGACGTCGTTCTCACCCGCCCGGATCCGGCGCTCAAGCTCCTCGATGGCAGCCGGCTGGTCGCCCCCCGGCTCGAAGTCGGCGTGGACGCGGAACGGTGCCACCCTCCGCCTGACCTGGTCTGCTGGACGCATAGAGGTGAGGTTACGTGGTGCCGCCGACAGTTTCCGACGAGGTCTGCGCGGGGGGCTCGGAGGTGGCGCTGAGGCGCTGCCAGAGAACGTCGGCCTGAGCCTCGAGGTCCTGGGGACTGCCCGAGTTGTCGACGACGACGTCGGCGACGGACAGGCGTGCCTCCCGGCTCGCCTGCGCAGCGATGCGGGCGCGGGCCTGCTCGTCGTCGAGGCCGTCGCGGGCGCGGATGCGCGACAGCTGTGTGGTCTCGTCGGCATCGACGACGACGACGAGGTCGAACCGGTCCGCCTGCCCGGTCTCGACGAGGAGCGGGATGACGTGGACGACGACCGAGCCGTCCGGAGCCGCGGCCTCGAGCTCCTCCGCCCGGCGGCGTACAGCAGGGTGGACCAGGGCCTCGAGATCCTTGCGGGCCTTCTCGTCCGCGAAGACGATCCTGCCCAGCGCGGCGCGGTCCAGTGACCCGTCCGGGGTCAGCACACCCGTCCCGAACTGCTGGGCGACCCGGTCGAGCAGGGGCTCGCCCTTCGCGACGACCTCACGGGCGAGGACGTCCGCGTCGATGACGACGGCCCCTCGGTCGGCGAGCAGCGCAGCCACGCTGCTCTTGCCCGACGCGATGCCTCCCGTGAGCCCGACAACGACAGACGGGCCCCCGCTGCTGCGAGGGCCCGTCCGTGTCATGCGACTGGTCAGCTGTTGCCGCCGGTCAGCTTCTCGCGAAGCGCCTGCAGCGCCTCGTCGGAAGCGAGCGACCCCTCGGCGGGCTCGGACGAGCCGGCCGCGTAGGACGTGCCCGAGCCGGACCCGACCGCCGCGTTGCTCTCGGCCTGCTCGGCCTCCTCCGCCTGCTTCTTGTGGGCCTCCCAGCGAGCGTGCGCCTCGGCGTACTGCTGCTCCCAGGCCCGCTGCTGCTCCTCGTAGCCGGGCTTCCACTCGTTGGTCTCCGGATCGAAGCCCTCGGGGTAGATGTAGTTGCCCTGCTCGTCGTACGAGGCGGTCATGCCGTACAGCGCCGGGTCGAAGTCGTCCGCCGCGATGTCGATGCCCTCGTTGGCCTGCTTCAGCGACAGCGAGATGCGGCGACGCTGCAGGTCGATGTCGATGATCTTGACCATGACGTCGTCGCCGACAGCGACGACCTGCTCCGGGATCTCGACGTGACGCTCGGCGAGCTCGGACACGTGGACCAGGCCCTCGATGCCCTCCTCGACCCGTACGAACGAGCCGAACGGCACGAGCTTGGTGACCTTGCCCGGCACGATCTGGCCGATCTGGTGCGTCCGGGCGAACGTCTGCCACGGGTCCTCCTGCGTCGCCTTGAGCGACAGGGAGACACGCTCACGGTCGAGCTCGACGGTCAGGACCTCGACCGTGACCTCCTGGCCCACCTCGACGACCTCGGACGGGTGGTCGATGTGCTTCCAGCTGAGCTCGGAGACGTGGACGAGACCGTCGACGCCGCCGAGGTCGACGAACGCACCGAAGTTCACGATGCTCGACACGACGCCCTTGCGGATCTGGCCGGCCTTGAGCTGCGTGAGGAAGTTCTGGCGCACCTCGGACTGGGTCTGCTCGAGCCACGCACGACGCGACAGGACGACGTTGTTGCGGTTCTTGTCGAGCTCGATGATCTTGGCCTCGAGCTCCTGGCCGACGTACGGCTGGAGATCGCGGACACGACGCATCTCGACGAGGGAGGCGGGAAGGAAGCCACGCAGGCCGATGTCGATGATGAGGCCGCCCTTGACGACCTCGATGACACGGCCGGTGACGACGCCGTCGGCCTCCTTGACCTTCTCGATCGTGCCCCAGGCGCGCTCGTACTGCGCACGCTTCTTGGACAGGATCAGGCGACCCTCCTTGTCCTCCTTCTGCTGGACGAGGGCCTCGATCTCATCGCCGACGGAGACGACCTCGAAGGGGTCGACGTCGTGCTTGATGGAGAGCTCCTTGGAGGGGATGACACCTTCGGTCTTGTAACCGATGTCGAGCAGGACCTCGTCCCGGTCGACCTTGACGACGGTGCCGGTGACGATGTCGCCGTCGTTGAAGTACTTGATGGTCGCGTCTACCGCGGCGAGGAAATCCTCGGGCGAACCGAGGTCGTCGATGGCGACCTGCGGTGCCTCGTAGGTGGAGGTCATGTAGTGGGGCTCCATTGATGGTGGTGCGAGTAGTGGCACGCCGCGACCCTCGATCGAGTGCGGGTGCGAGACCTGACCATCACGAGCGCGACCTACTCCATGCCGAAGCCGCGCAGGTCACAGCGCACCCGGAAGACTACCTGTGCCCGAAACGGGTGGTCAATCCGGGCCGGTGTCCTCGGGAGAGGTGGGGCACGCGCGCCGCCCGTGCCTGGTGGGCGAGAAGCTCGGCCACGGGCACCCGCCTCCGCGAGGTCTCGGTCGTCTCCCGCCGGCCCCGCGTCCAGAGCGGCGGCTCGACGAGGTACGCCTCGTCGAGGCGGAGACCCGCCGCCTGCTCGCGCCATCCCTCCCAGCGCAGGTCCTCGGCGAGCGTTGAGAGACCGCCCGACAGGACCCACTCCACGAACTCGGCGTGCCCGAGTCCGAGGTCGTCCCACTGCAGGGAGTCCGGTGCGTAGTAGCAGACCCGCCCCGAGTGACCCAGGTCGCCGGTGTCCAGCGCGAAGACGCCCCCGACGACGTCCCAGCCGAGGACGAGGTGGCCCTTCGCCGATCTGGCGTCGTCGACCTGCGCCGCCTCGTACAAGGAGGGCAGGGTGCCGTGCCCGCCACCGAGGAGACGGAGCCAGCCGTGGTCGACGAGCAGGCCACCGGTCTCGTACGCGAGGGCGCCCAGCACCGACCGCACCGTGACCTGGAGACCGACGAGGCAGCGCTCCCGCCGGCCCGGTTCGGGCGGGAGGAGCGCAGCCTCGACCCTGCCGGCGTCGATCCACTCCCGGACGACCAGCATCGCCGGGTCGTCCACCGCGAGCAGCTCGTCAAGGTCGCGCATCAGTGCGCCGCGTCGTACCAGGACCGCCCCACTCCCACGGACACGTCGAGCGGCACGTCCAGCGCCATCGCCCCCGCCATCTTGTCGCGCAGGAGCGCCTCGACGTGCTCCCGCTCCCCTGGCGCCACCTCGAGCACCAGCTCGTCGTGGACCTGCAGCAGCATCCGGCTGCGCAGCCCCGCCTGCCCGAGCCCGGACTCCACGTCCAGCATCGCGACCTTGATGATGTCGGCCGCCGAACCCTGGATCGGCGCGTTGAGCGCCATCCGCTCGGCCATCTCGCGGCGCTGCCTGTTGGACGAGCCGAGGTCGGGGAGGTACCGCCGCCGTCCCAGCAGCGTCTCCGTGTACCCCGTCTTCCGGGCCTGGTCCACGATGCCGTGCAGGTAATCCCGCACGCCGCCGAACTGCTCGAAGTACTCGTCCATGAGGACTCGTGCCTCGGACGTCTCGATGCCGAGCTGCTGGGACAAGCCGAAGGCGCTCAGGCCGTACGCGAGCCCGTAGTTCATCGCCTTGATCCGCGCCCTCTCGGTCACGGACACGGCGTCCGGCGCGACGCCGAAGACCCTCGCCGCCATCACGGTGTGGAAGTCACGGCCGGACCGGAACGCCTCGATGAGCCCCTCGTCGTGCGACGCATGGGCCATGATCCGCATCTCGATCTGGCTGTAGTCGGCCGTGATGAGCGTCTCGTAGTCCTTCCCGACGACGAACGCCTCCCGGATCCGTCGCCCGGCCTCCGTCCGTACAGGGAGGTTCTGGAGGTTCGGGTCGGTCGAGCTCAGCCGGCCCGTCGCGGCGATCGTCTGCACGTACGTGGTGTGCACGCGCCCGTCGTCGGCCACGGACTTCTGCAGGCCCTCCACCGTCTGCCGGAGCCGGATGGCGTCGCGGTGCTCCAGCAGGTGCGCGAGGAACGGGTGGCCCGTCTTCGCGTACAGCCCCTCGAGCGCGTCCGCATCGGTCGTGTACCCACTCTTGAGCTTGCGGGTCTTCGGCATGTGCAGCTCGTCGAACAGCACGGTCTGCAGCTGCTTCGGGGAACCGAGGTTGATCTGCTTGCCGATGACCTCGTACGCCGCGGCTGCCGCGGTGGACACACGGTCGTCGAAGCCTCGCCACAGCTCGTCGAGGAGGTCGGTGTCGACGGCGATGCCGGTGCGCTCCATCGTCGCGAGGGTCCTGAGCAGTGGCAGCTCGACATCACGCACGAGCGACGTGCCGCCGTGCGCGTCGAGCTCGACCCGCAGCGCCTCCGCGAGGTCGATGACGGCCCGCGCCCGAAGCATCGCCGCCTGTGCGACCTCGACAGCGCTGGAGTCCTCGTCGCCGAAGTCGAGCATGAGCTGGTCGTCGCGCTCGTCGGCGGGCCCGCCGCCCACCTCGGCACGGAGCTCCCGCTTGAGGTGGCGCAGCGCCAGGTCGCCGAGGTCGTACGTGCGCTGGTCCGGGCGCAGCAGGTACGCCGCCACCTGCGTGTCGCTCACCAGGCCGTCGAGGTCCCAGCCCCGCGCCCACATGGCGAGGAGCGGCCCCTTCGCGTCGTGGATCGCCTTGGGGTGCGCAGGGTCCGAGAGCCACGCGCCGAGCGCGGCGTCGTCGTCGGGACTCAGCTCCGTCACGTCCACGTACGCGGCCGCGCCGTCGGCGCTCGCGAGCGCCAGGGCGACGAGGTCACCGGTGCCGCTGCCCCAGCGGCCCACGGCCTCGATGCCCGTGAGCACGCCAGTGCCGTGCGTCTCCAGCCACGCCCGTACCGCGCCGGGCTCCAGCAGGTCGCCCGCGATCTCGAATCCGCCCTCGGCGCTGACCTCCTCGGCGGGCAGGACCTCGAAGAGCCTGTCGCGCAGCACGCGGAACTCCAGGCCGTCGAAGAGGCGGTGCACCGCGTCGCGGTCCCAGTGGCGGCGCGCGAAGTCGCCGGTGCTGAACGGGAGCCGCAGGTCACGCAGCAGGGCGTTCACGCGTCGGTTCGTCGTGACGTCCTCGAGGTGCTCCCGGAAGGACTCCCCGGCCTTCCCGGGGACGTCGCCCGCCTGCCGCACGAGGTTCTCGAGCCCGTCGTACATGTCGAGCCACTTCGCGGCGGTCTTGGGTCCCACGCCCGGAACCCCGGGCAGGTTGTCGCTCGACTCCCCCACGAGGGCGGCGAGCTCCGGATAGCGCTCGGGCGTGACGAAGTACTTCTCCTCCACCGCCATGGGCGTCATCCGCGCGAGGTCCGAGACCCCCTTGCGGGGGTAGAGCACGGTGACGTGGTCGGACACCAGCTGGAGCGCGTCACGGTCCCCCGTCACGATGAGCACGTCGAGACCGTCCTCCACCGCCTCCGTCGCCAGGGTGGCGATGATGTCGTCGGCCTCGTACCCGTCGAGCTCGAGGTGGACCACGTTCAGCGCGTCCAGGACCTCCTTGACGAGAGCCACCTGGCCCGAGAACTCGGGCGGGGACGTCGAGCGGTTCCCCTTGTACTGGGGGTACAGCTCGCTGCGGAACGTCTGCCTGGACACGTCGAACGCCACGGCCAGGTGGGTGGGCCGCTCGTCCCTCAGCACGTTGATGAGCATCGACGTGAACCCGTACACGGCGTTGGTGTGCTGCCCGGTCGTCGTCGAGAAGTTCTCGACGGGCAGCGCGAAGAAGGCCCTGTACGCGATCGAGTGGCCGTCGATCAGCAGCAGCAGGGGCCTCTCGGGATCCTGGTCCGGCATGGCCGTGACTCTATCCGCCCGGACTGACACGGCTCGTGCGGACGAGTCTGCGAGAGTGTGCGCGTGACGAACGAGCTCCCGGACTGGGCCGTGACGATGGACAGCGCGCTCGAGACGCGCCTCGGTGTCGTGCTCGAGAGGGTGTCGCCCGAGGAGACCCGGGGGCGCATGCCCGTCGAGGGCAACACCCAGATCGCCGGCATCCTGCACGGGGGCGCGACGTGCGCGCTGGCCGAGGGGCTCGGCTCCATCGCGGCGTACGCGTACGGGCGCGACCGGGGCCTGGTCCCGGTGGGGGTGGACATCAACGCGACGCACCACCGGTCGGCGCGCTCCGGCTGGGTGACGGGTGTCGCGCGCCCCCTGTATCTGGGAAGCCGCACCGTCACGTACGAGATCGTCGTGTCCGACGAGGAGGGCCATCGCCTCACCACGGCTCGCATCACCTGCCAGCTGCGGCGAAGCACGCTCCCCGGCTGACCCGTGGGCGGCCGGATGCACGACGACGAGGTCGTCATCACTGAGGGCCAGGTGGCGGCGCTCGTCGCCGACGAGCTTCCTCAGTGGGCGCGGATGGCGGTACAGCCGATCGGGAGCGGCGGGACCGTCAACGCGGTGTTCCGCATCGGCGAGGAGCTCACCGCGAGGTTCCCGCTGCGCGCGGACGACCCCGGTTCGACACGGACGACGCTGGAGCGAGAAGCCGCGGCGGCGGCCGAGCTCCGCCGGGTCAGCCCGTTCCCCGTTCCTCGGCCCGTCCACGTGGGTCATCCCGGCCATGGCTACCCCCTGCCGTGGAGTGCGCAGACCTGGCTCGACGGCACGACGGCGACGCCCACCTCGTGCGAGCGTTCCCTCACGGTCGCGTACGACCTGGCCACGCTGATCCGTGCACTGAGGCGCACCGACACCGTGGGCAGGCGGTTCAGCGGGACCGGGCGTGGCGGCAGCCTCATCGACCACGACGAGTGGATGCAGCAGTGCTTCGCGGAGAGCGACAGGCTGTTCGACACCGGTCCCCTACGACGGATGTGGGCCACGGTGCGCACGTTGCCGCGAGAGGACGCCGACGTCATGAGCCACACCGATCTCATCCCCGGCAACCTGCTCGTCGAGGGGGATCGCCTCGTCGGCGTGCTGGACGGGGGCGGCTTCCGTGCGGCCGACCCGGCGCTCGACCTCGTCTGCGCCTGGCACCTGCTCGGTCCGGAGGCTCGGGACGCCCTACGAGTCGCGCTGGAGTGCTCGGAGCTGCAGTGGGAGCGGGGCAGGGCCTGGGCGCTCGAGCAGGCGATGGGCCTGGTCTGGTACTACGCCGACACGAACCCGCCCATGGCCGAGATGGGCCGAGTGACGCTGCAGCGGCTGCTGGCCGACGGGAGCTAGGTTCAGGTCGTACACGCGATGGCCTTCGACGGGACGAGCCACCCAGCTCGCTCGCGACTCGGCATCGCGGCCTGAGCGACTCCGTCTGACGCTGTCAGCAGCCGCTCGCCACGCACACCTGGCGACGCAGCGTGCGGTCAGCCCCGCGGCACGCCACCGCGACCGGACTTGTGGTGGTCCACGACGCCTTCGGCCACCTCGCGCATCGACTTGCGGAGGTCCATGGCGGTCTTCTGGATCCACCGGAACGCCTCGGCCTCGCTGAGGCCCAGCGACTCCTGGAGGAGGCCCTTCGCCTGGTCCACGGCCTTGCGCGACGCCAGCCGCTCCTGCAGGTCGGAGACCTCGGCCTCGACGGCCTGGATCTGCGCGAACCGGGCCGCTGCGATCTCGATCGCGGGCACCACGTCGGACGCGTCGAACGGCTTCACCACGTAGGCCATGGCGCCGGCCTCGCTGGCACGCTCGACGAGCTCGCGCTGGGAGAACGCCGTGAGGATCACGACGGGAGCGATGCGCTCCTTGGCGATGATCTCCGCCGCGCTGATGCCGTCCAGCTTGGGCATCTTGACGTCCATCACGACCACGTCGGGCCGGTGCTGGCGCGCCATCTCGACGGCCTCTTCCCCGTTGGCGGCCTGTCCCACGACGACCATGCCCTCGTCGGTGAGGAGCTCGACCAGGTCGAGCCGGATCAGTGCCTCGTCCTCAGCGACGAGGACCCGGCGGGCAGGAGCGGTGGTGGTGTCGTCTGTCACGTGCGACATTCTGGCACTGATTGCCGCCTCCCCGTCCATCACGGCGTCCCAGCAGGCGGCTGTGGCATGATTTCCCGCGCGGGCCTGGGCCCGAGTGGCGGAATGGCATACGCGGACGGCTCAAACCCGTCTGCCCGCAAGGGCATAGGGGTTCGACTCCCCTCTCGGGCACCCTGTGGCTCCCTTTCTCGGGCCGCCGTGCGGTATCAGACGTCGACCTCGTCCCAGCCGCTGGTGCGGCTGTAGTGACGGTGCACCATGAGGGCGTTCGTCTTCCCGGAGATGCCCATCGGCGAGCCGTACACGACGACGAGGCGGTCGCGCTGCCGGCAGAGCCCCTCGGCGTCGAGCGTCGCGTCGACCTCCTCGAGCAGGTCCCGGAAGTCGCTGTGCTCGCGGGTGATGTACGTCGTGACGCCCCACACCAGCGACAGCTCCCGCTGGGTCTGCCGGCTGGGCGTGAAGCAGATGATGGGGATCTCCGAGCGCAGCCGGGAGAGCCGCCGGGCCGTGTCGCCGCTCTTCGAGAACGCGATGAGGTACCGGGCCCCCAGCCTGTCGGCCACCTCCGCGGCAGCCTTGGCGATGACTCCGCCGCTCGTGTGCGGGTCCCACTCGATCTCGTTGATGGAGGCGAAGCTGTGGTCCTCGACGGCGCCGATGATCCGCGCCATGACGGAGACCGTCTCGACCGGGTAGGCGCCGACGGACGTCTCGCCCGACAGCATGACGGCGTCCGCGCCGTCGAGGACGGCGTTGGCGACGTCGGAAGCCTCGGCGCGGGTGGGGCGCGGCGACGAGATCATCGACTCGAGCATCTGGGTCGCCACGATGACCGGCTTGGCCCACGTCCGTGCGGCGCGGATGATCCGCTTCTGCACGACGGGAACCTCCTCGAGGGGAAGCTCCACGCCGAGGTCCCCGCGGGCGACCATGAACGCGTCGAAGGCGTCGATGATCTCGTCGAGGTTGTCGACCGCCTGCGGCTTCTCGATCTTGGCGATGACCGGGACCCGACGGCCCTCCTCGTCCATCACGCGGTGCACGTCGAGGACGTCCGTCGCGCTCCGCACGAACGAGAGCGCGACCATGTCGACCCCCTGCTGGAGCGCCCAGCGGAGGTCCTCGGTGTCCTTCTCGCTGAGTGCCGGGACGCTCACGGCGACGCCGGGTAGGTTGATGCCCTTGTTGTTGCTCACGGGACCGCCGACGACGACCTCGCACACCACGTCGGTGTCGGTCACCTTCGTCGCCCTCAGCTCGACGCGCCCGTCGTCGATGAGGATGGAGTCTCCCTCCGCCACGTCGCCGGGCAGGCCCTTGAACGTCGTCGAGCACCGGTTCACGTCACCGAGGATGTCGTCGGTGGTGATCGTGAAGGTGGCGCCGTTGACGAGGACGACGGGTCCGGCCTCGAACCGCCCGAGGCGGATCTTGGGTCCCTGGAGGTCTGCGAACACGGCGACGGGCTTCCCCGCCGCCTCGGCGGCTCTGCGCACCTCGTCGAGGCGCTCCCCGTGCTCGGCGTAGTCGCCGTGGCTCATGTTGAGGCGGGCCAGGTTCATCCCTGCCTTGATGAGCTCATCCATCGTCGGGCCGGAGGTGGCCGGCCCGAGGGTGCACACGATCTTGGCTCTTCGCACGACGGAACCCTACTGCCGTCGTCACCAGGTGCGTACGAGTTCCAGCGCGTGCTCGAGATCGTCGGGGTACGGGCTCGTGAACGTCACCCGCTCGGCGCGGGTCGGATGGTCGAACGACAGCTCGACCGCGTGGAGCCACTGGCGTACCAGCCCAAGCTTCGCCGCCAGCACCGGGTCGGCCCCGTACAGGGGGTCTCCCACGCACGGGTGGTGCAGGGCCGCCATGTGGACGCGGATCTGGTGCGTACGGCCCGTCTCGAGGTGGATCTCGAGGAGGCTCGCGGCGCGGTGCGCCTCGAGGGTCGTGTAGTGGGTCACCGAGTGCCGCCCGCCCTCGATGATCGCCATCTTCCAGTCGTGGTTGGGGTCCCGGCCGATCGGCGCCTCGATGGTGCCCTCGAACGGGTCGGGGTGTCCTTGGACCAGGGCGTGGTACGTCTTGTCCACCCTCCGGTGCCGGAACGCGTCCTTGAGCCGTGTGTACGCGACCTCGCTCTTGGCGACCACCATGAGGCCGGAGGTGCCCACGTCCAGCCTCTGCACGATCCCCTGCCGTTCGGGGGCGCCCGAGGTGGAGATCCGGAACCCGGCGGCCGCGAGGTGCTCCACGACGGACGGCCCGTCCCACCCCAGGCTCGGGTGTGCCACCACGCCCGCCGGCTTGTCCACGACGACGATGTCGGCGTCGTCATGGACGATGCGTATGCTGGAGACCTCCCGTGGGGTCACCGTGACCGTCGCGGGTCGCGCCTCCTCGACCTCCAGCATCGAGCCCGGGGAGACGCGGTCCGACTTGGCGGCCACGCGACCGTCGAGCCGTACGTTCCCGCTGTCGATGAGGGTCTCGATGCGCGAGCGGCTCAGCCCGGTCATCCGCGCTGCCGCGACGTCCAGCCGCTCTCCGGCGAGCCCGTCCGGTACCAGGTGGATGCTCATGCGTCGGGCTGCAGCGGCGCCGTCTCCTCGGAGGCGTCGGCCGCCTGCTTGTCATCCCTGCGGCTCGCGAAGACGGACAGGACGACGACGATGACGGCGGCGGAGGTGAGGCAGATGTCGGCCACGTTGACGATGGCGAAGTAGGGCAGCTGGATGAAGTCGACGACATGGCCGTGGAGGATGCTCGGCGGCCGCACCAGACGGTCGGTGAGGTTCCCGGCGATCCCCGCGAGTCCGAGCCCCGTCGCGATCGCCCAGGAGCGCGCGGTGACCTTGGGCGCGAGCCAGCCGATGACGAAGACGAGCATCACGAGGGCGAGGATCGAGAAGACGACGGTCGCGTTCTCGCCCATGCTGAACGCGGCACCAGGGTTGCGGATCAGCTGAAGGGTCACGAGGCCACCGAGGATCCGAGGCGGCCGCATGGGGTCGAGCCACGCCACAGCCATCGCCTTGGTGGCCTGGTCGACGACCAGGCCGGCCACCGCGATCAGCGCGATGAGGCGCCTCGCCGCGCGGTGTCCGATGGCGCCCCGAGCGCTTATCGTCGCTCCTCGCGCTGCTTGCACCTCACGCACATGGTGGCGCGGGGGAAGACCTGGAGCCGGGCCTTGCCGATGGGCGTGCCGCACATCTCGCACGACCCGTAGTGGCCCTCGTCGAAGAGACGGAGCGCCAGCTGGCTCTGCTCGAGCATCTCGCGCGCGTTCTGCGCGAGGGACATCTCCTGGTCGCGCTCGAAGTTGCTCGAGCCGACGTCTGCGGGATCGCGTCCGGCGCCGTCACCGCCGTCGCGGAGCAGCTCCTCGAGCTCGGCCTCGGCGATGACGATGGCGCGCTCCATGCGGGCCACCTCGTCGACGAGCTCGGCGCGCACCTCGGCGAGCTCTTCGGGCGTCCAGGGGTCCTCCCCCTCCGCCACAGGAATCACCGGGACCTCGGGAACCGTCTCCGTTGCCGCTCCCGAACGACGAGCCACTGGCATATCTCACCTCTCCGCACGTGCTGTCAGGACGCGAACCATACACGGCTGTTCCATACCCGTGACGGGCGACACCCTCGGAACGAGAAAGGGCTCCCCGAGGGGAGCCCTTTCTCGTCGTCGTACGGTCAGTCGTGGTTGGTGAGCAGCGCGTCGAGCCGCGGGGTCTGCGACCCGCTGTTGCCGTGCTGCGACGCCCCCTGGCTGAGCGGCGGAGCGTCGTCCGGCTCGAACGTGCGGTTCTTGAGGTCGTCCACGAGGCCCGACAGGTGGGACACCAGCGTGTCGCGGTACGAGGACTCGAAGTCGCGCAGCCTGCCCACGTGCCCGGAGAGCGTGTCCCGCTCCTGCTCGAGCGCGGACAGGAGCTCGGAGCGACGGGACGCCGCCTCGCGGTCGATGGTCGACGCGCGGCCCTCGGCCTCCTGGACGAGCCTCTCGGCGTTGACCCGGGCCTCGGACTCGACGCGGTCCGCACGGGTCCGCGCGTCCGTCGTGATCTCGTGCGCCTTGGTTGCAGCCTCCTCGGCGACCCGCTGGGCCTCCATCTGCGAGTCCTGGGCGAGCTTCTCGGCGGCCGCCTGCGACTCCTCAGTGACTCGTGCGGCCTGGGCGTCGGCGTCCTGGGTGACCTTGGTGGCGTACTCCTCCGCCTCCGCGCGGCGCCGCTGGGCGTCGGACTGGGCGTCGGAGACGAGCGACTCCGCCTGCTCGGTCGCGAGCTGGACGAGCTTGATGACGGCGGCGCTGGCATCGGCGCTCGTCGTGACGACGATGTGCTGGACGCCGTCGGCGGGGGCCGCGGCCGGACGCGAGCTGAGCTCGGCGAGCTGGGCCCTGAGGCGCTCGTTCTCGCCGGCGAGGTCGCCCTGCTCGGAGGCCTCGCGCTGGTGGTTCTCGACGAGCTGACGCAGACGCTGGTTCTCCTCGACGAGCCCGGCGGTCGCGTCGCCCGTGCGCGCCTGGTCGAGCTCCGCCTGGAGCCGCTCGACCTCGCCCTGGAGGGAGGCGGCCTCGTCGGCAGCGCCGCGAAGACGCTGGACCTCGGCGCGCAGACGCTCGACCTCGCCCTGGAGCTCCGGGTTGCTGCCACCGGTCTGAGCCGCCTCGAGCTGACGGCGCAGGTGCTCCATCTGCTCGGTGACCGTCATCAGGGTCGCCTCGACCTTGTCCACGAAGATGTCGACGTCGGTTACCTCGTAGCCATTGCGGCGGGACATGTGGAACCGGGTCTTGCGGACCTCGTCCAGCGTCATCGTCATCTGTGCACCTCTGAAGTCGTAGCGGGCTGTGCGCCGGGAACCGCGGCAGGTACAACCCTGCGATCGGCTGAATCAGGCTATAGCAGCCTTTCCTGGGGATCCAAGGACATGCCGATGAAGGCACCCTACTGCGGTCGCCGTCTGCACCACAGGTCGAGACTTGCCCTGGTACGGCGCGGAGCGAGGCCCTGCGCGGCCGTCAGCTCTGGTTGTAGAAGCCCCCGGCGATGCGCTCGCGGTCCTCGGCGGTCACCCTGACCTCGCTCGGGCTGAGCAGGAAGACCTTGTTGGTGACCTTCTCGAACGTCCCGCGCAGGCCGAAGATGAGCCCCGCGGCGAAGTCGACGAGGCGCTTCGCGTCGAAGTCCTCCATGTCGGTGAGGTTCATGATGACGGGGAAGCCGTCACGGAAGCTCTCACCGATCGTCTTCGCGTCGTTGAACGTCTTGGGGTGGACCGTGACGATGCGGGAGAGGTCTGCGGGCTCGGGCATGGTCCTCCGGCTGGGTAGGGCGGTGACGCTCGCCGTGCGCTCGACGAGCTGGGAGTCGTCGACGACCGACTCCGTGAGCTCGTCGTGGATGAGCTCACCGTGGTCGTCGTAGCGATGGTCGGTGACCAGTCCCAACCAGGCAGCGCCACGCTTGATCAAGTCCGCCATGTCCGGTCCTCCCGTACGCCTACCCGCCAGAGGCTAACCTGCCCGCACACCTGCGCGCCGGACGTGGATGCCGACACGCCAGGTTTGCCGCCTGTGACGCGTCTGTGGGGCGAGGGTCTCACCCCGCGAGCCAGATGAACGCCCCCAGACGTCCGGCCCCCGCCCCGTCACGCCGGTGGGAGTGGAGCAGCTCGTTCTCGAGGGTGCACCCGCCGTGGCGGGTCACGCGGACGCCCAGTCGCTCCAGCTGGGCGGAGCAGCCGGCGCCGAGGTCGAGGCCCGGTGTCCCCCATCGGGTCGTCGAGGCGGTCTCGGGCACGATCGACGCGACGGAGGCGGCCATGTCCGCCGGCACCTCGTAGCAGTCTCCGCACACGTGAGGGCCGATCCAGGCGGTGATGCGATCCGCACCCAGCCCCCGCATCGCATCGACGGTCGCCGCGAGGACACCGGACGCGAGTCCCACCCGGCCGGCGTGGGCCGCTCCCACCACCCCTGCCTCCGGATCGGCCAGGAGTACGGGCACGCAGTCGGCGACCCTCACGCACAGGGCCACGCCGCGGAGAGAGGTGACCATGCCGTCCGCGACCGGCAGGCTCAGCCCGCCTGGGGCCGAGGCGCCGAGCTCGCCTCCCGGCCGGTCGGCCGGGAAGGTCTCGTCGTCGATGACGACGACCTCGGCGGAGTGGACCTGGTGCAGGGTCGCGACCCGGTCAAGGGCGAGCGCACGGCGTACGAGCGCGAAGTTCGCGGCCACGTCCCCAGGGTCGTCGCTGTCCGTACGCCCCAGGTTGAGCGGTCCGTACGAGCCGCGGCTGACGCCGCCGAGACGGTCGGTGAACGCCACGCCGACACCGCCGTTGGCAGACGGCTCGAAGGCGGCGACGAACACGTGGAGCGACGTCCTACGCGGTCAGCGCATGAAGTCCGGGACGTCGAGCTCGTCGGCGCCGCCGCGCGTGGGCTCCGGGGCGGCGGGCGTCTCGTGGACGACCGGGGCGGGTGCGGGGACGACCGGCCTGGGGGCCTGGGTACGCGTCGGCATCTGGCTGCCCGGCTGGCGGCGCATCGGCGCTCCCCCGTCGAAGCCGGCGGCGATGACCGTCACGCGCACCTCGTCGCCGAGGGCGTCGTCGATGACGGTGCCGAAGATGATGTTGGCCTCCTCGTGGGCGGCGGCCTCGATGAGGTTCGCCGCCTCGGACACCTCGTGGAGGCCGAGGTCCGAGCCGCCCGCGATGGACAGCAGGACACCGTGCGCACCTTCGATGCTCGCCTCGAGCAGCGGGGACGAGACGGCCATCTCGGCGGCCGCACGGGCGCGGTCCTCACCGCGCGCGCTGCCGATGCCCATGAGCGCCGAGCCGGCGTTCTGCATGACGGCCTTGACGTCGGCGAAGTCGAGGTTGATGAGCCCTGGGGTGGTGATGAGGTCGGTGATGCCGGAGACGCCCTGCATGAGCACCTGGTCCGCCTGGCGGAACGCGTCGAGGATCGCGACCTGGTGGTCGGTCATGTCGAGGAGCTTGTCGTTCGGGATGACGATCAGCGTGTCGACCTCGTCACGAAGGTTCGAGATGCCGTTCTCCGCCTGCGTCGAGCGCCGGCGGCCCTCGAACGTGAACGGACGTGTCACGACGCCGATGGTCAGAGCGCCGAGCGACCGGGCGATACGCGCGACGATCGGTGCGCCGCCGGTGCCCGTACCGCCGCCCTCACCCGCGGTGACGAAGACCATGTCGGCGCCCTTGAGCACCTCCTCGATCTCCTCGGAGTGGTCCTCGGCGGCCTGTCGGCCCTTCTCCGGGTCGGCGCCGGCGCCGAGGCCACGGGTGAGGTCACGGCCGATGTCGAGCTTCACGTCGGCATCGCTCATGAGGAGCGCCTGGGCATCGGTGTTGACCGCGATGAACTCCACTCCGCGGAGGCCGGCCTCGATCATCCGGTTGACGGCGTTGACGCCACCGCCGCCGACGCCGACGACCTTGATGATGGCCAGGTAGTTCTGGGATGCCGTTGCCACGTGAAGCCTCGCTCGGTCGGAAGAAGAGCATGGGTACCTGCCGGTCCCAGTGCGGTCAGGCTACGAGAGTGACCCATCCTTCGCCACGTTGACCGCGGCGACTCGCCGCATCCCTCGACCTGTGGTTCAGGGTCTCGACACGCCGGTGCGGCTCAGCTCTTGGTCGTCGGGTGGCTGGGCGAGCTGACGTCGTACACGCCGGCCTTGACGGAGAGCAGGGCGGCGAGGACCTGGGCCTTCTGCGACGAGCTCTCGGCGCTCCCCCAGACCACTTCCGTGCCGCCGTTGAGGTCGATGACGATGCTGTCGGGGGTCTTCGCGGTGACGAGGACGGCGCGGTCGCGCACCGCCTGCGGGAGCGACGTGACGATCGTCGCGACGTCACGGCGGAGCCGCTCGTCGTCGCCGGTGATCGTCGCCACGACGAGGCCCTTCGGCGCGTCGGGGACCGACGTGAAGTCGACCCCGGCGGAATCCACGAGGTCGAATCCCGTGCCCGCGGACAGCGCGTACACGGCGGTGCGCTCCGTGACGGCGATCTTCACCGTGTGGGGCAGGGAGCGGGTGACGGCGACCTGTGCGACGGGCTTGAGCTGCGCGACCCGCGACCGTACGGCGCCCGTGTCGAGGCGGGCCAGCGGGGTGCCGAGCGGTACCTTCCCCGCCTCCCGTACTGACTCCGGCGTCAGCACGGACGTCCCCGTCACCGTCACGGTGGTCACCGCGAACACGGGTGAGAGGTAGACGAGCCACGCCGCGGCCACGAGCACCACGAGGACACCGATCACGGCCCCGAGCCGCAGGACTCGCCGACGCAGCCGTTCCCGCCGACGTGCCGCGAGCCGGACAGACGCGTCGACGGTACGGGCGCGCTCAGCCACGACCCGCCTCGAGGAGCTCGGCGAGCGCCGGTCCGGCGGTCGTGATGTCGCCCGCGCCGAGCGTGAGGACGAGGTCCTCCGGCCGGACGAGACCCGCGAGAACGCCGGGCACGTCGCCCAGCGCCGGAACGTACGTGACGTCGGCACCCGCGTCCCGCGCGGCATCCGCCACCAGTTCGCCGGTGACTCCCGGGACCGGCTCCTCGCGAGCCGCGTACACGTCGGTGACGACGACGACGTCGGCGCGGTCGAACGCCGTGGCGTACTCCTGCCACACCGCGGCGGTGCGGCTGTAGCGGTGCGGTTGGAACACGGCGACCACCCGACCCGCGG
>DASSQF010000149.1:0-3420 GCA_035702685.1 Propionibacteriaceae bacterium | reverse complement strand
GTTGATGACGTCCGGCGCATGCTTCCCGGCGACCATCGTCGCGAGCTTGTCCCAGTAGCTCGACCACTCGGCCGGCTGGGACGTCACGGTGATGCCGGGGTTCTTCTTCGTGAAGATGTCCACCATCTGCTTGGTGAAGTTCTGGTAGAACGCCGGGCCCCAGAACGTGAAGGCCAGCGTCGCGGACCCCGCAGAGCCCTTGGGGGCCGCGGAGGAGCCTCCACAGGCGTTGAGCAGCGGCAGTGATGCGAGTCCGGCGCTGGAGAGCAGCAGGCTGCGGCGGGAGAGGGCGGGCATGAGGGCTCCGATCGGGGTGTGCTCGAGGGCCGGGGGTCGGCCTGGGCACGTATCCTCCGCCAGTGAGGCCCTCCCGTAAAGGCTTCCACTCCCGTTCCATCCTGCGGGCGCAGCTCCTAGCCACGCTGTTCCACGCCGTTATGGGAAAGCGCCGTCCCAATGGATCGTTTCAATCAGGGAGGTATTCCCTTCGAGGATTGGAAACAGGCGCCAGGACAGGAGTTTCTCGGTGAGACCCGCCCGCCGGTGAGGACTGAAATCGTTCCAGCCAGGGCAAGAAGTGGCAACTACACGCGCCTCAGGCTGAAGTCGGCGACCGTCGGCGATGCTGCTGGAGGGCGTTCAGCCGCCGGAACGCTGCTGGAACACCGTTACGGAACCGCGCCCGGTCCAGGCGGCACAGCCGCAGCGACACCCAGCAGCCGACGAGCGCGTACCCGATCCCGAGGAGCACGTCGACGACGTAGTGCTCGCCCATGTACACGACCCCCACCCACATCGTCAGCGGGTAGACGGCGATCCACCCGAGACGACGCCACCCGAAGGCGAGGACGAGGAACACGAACGCGATGAGCGGGAACGCAGCGTGGAGCGAGGGGACCGCCGCGACGTCGTTCGGCGAGACCGACGCGTCGAGCGCCGAGAAGTTCTGCACCCCCATGGCCTTCGCGACCTCGCCGGAGATCCGTACGAAGGGGCCGCCGAGCAGGTTCCGCTGCGCGGCCATCCACGGTGGGGCGGCCGGGTAGAGCGCGTACGTGAGCACCCCAGCGAGCGTGGTGCCGACGATCGCCCAAACGAACGGCCAGAAGAACGACGGCCGCCACCGCCACAGCACGAGGCTGACGACGACCGGCAGGAGGAAGTGCAGCAGGTACAGGCCGAGGAACATGACGTCGTACCAGCTCACGTGTCCGTGCCAGAGGTGCTCCTGCAGCCAGACCGTCGGCACGGTTCCTCCGAAGAGCCAGCGGTCCCCGTCCAGCTGCGGCAGGTAGTGCACGGTCGTGTTCACCTTGTCCGCCCAGCCGCGCATCTCGTCGAAGACGATGAGCAGGCCGAGGAACGGGACGAACCGGAGCAGCATCTGCCGGGTGAGCCCGAGTACGGCGCCGCACACCACGAGGAGCACGAGCAGGGTGTCCGGCTCCCAGAACGTGTGGGCGACCAGGCAGAACGTCACGACGGCTGCGACGACGAGCACCCGGAGCAGGCGTCCGACGTGCAACCGTGGGGAGCGCCGGACGGTCGCCTCGGACAGCGTCCGAGAGGCGGCCGCCTGCTCGCGGGTGAAGGTCATGACCTCACCCGAGGCCACCAGCTCAGGAATCCACTGTCCGGTACCCGTGAGCCACCTGTGAGGGGCTACCTCGGTGATCCGGGCCTCAGGGCCCGTCGAGAGTCAGGACCTCACAGGAGGTCGTGCAGGGGCACCTGCTGCTCGCGGTCCGGGCCGACCCCGATGCCGGAGATGCGGGTGCCGATGAGCTCCTCGAGCCTGCGGACGTACGCCTGCGTGGTGGCGGGCAGCTCCGAGAACGTACGGCAGCCGGTGATGTCCTCGGTCCAGCCGTCGAGGTACTCGTACACGGGCGTCGCGTGGTGGAGGTCCGACTGGTTCATCGGCATGACGTCGTGGCGGGTGCCGTTGACGTCGTACGCGACGACGACCGGGATCTTCTCCCAGCCCGTGAGCACGTCGAGCTTCGTGAGCACGACGTCGGTGACGGCATTGACCCGTACCGCCTGCTCGACGACCACTGCGTCGAACCAGCCGCACCGGCGCGGACGTCCGGTCGTCGTGCCGAACTCGGCGCCCGCCTGGCGCAGCTGCTCGCCGACGTCGTCGAGGAGCTCGCCCGGGAAGGGGCCCTCGCCGACGCGCGTCGTGTACGCCTTGGCGATGCCCACGACCCGGTCGATACGGGTCGGACCGATCCCGGACCCGGTGCAGGCGCCGGCGGCGATGGGGTTCGAGCTGGTCACGTACGGGTAGGTCCCGAAGTCGACGTCGAGGTGGTGCGCCTGCGCGCCCTCGAGCAGCACGACCTTTCCGGCGTCGAGCGCCCGGTTGAGCAGCAGCGAGACGTCGGTGACCATCGGCCGCACGCGCTCCGCGTGAGCGAGCAGTCGCTCGGTGATCTCCGCCGCTTCGATCGTGGGCCGGTTGTAGATCTTGACGAGCATCTGGTTCTTCAGCTCCAGCGCCGCCTCGACCTTCTGGGCCAGGATCTTGGGGTCGAACAGGTCCTGGATGCGCAGCCCGATGCGGTTGACCTTGTCGGCGTACGCGGGACCGACGCCGCGACCGGTCGTGCCGATCTTGCGGTTCCCGAGGAACCGCTCGGTGACCTTGTCGATGACCTGGTGGTACGGGGTGATGATGTGGGCGTTCGCGCTGATGAGCACCCGCTCCGCGTCGACGCCACGGGCGTTGAGGGCGTCGATCTCGGAGAACAGCACGTCGAGGTCGACGACGACACCGTTGCCGATCACCGGGGTGCAGGAGGGGTTGAGGATCCCGGACGGGAGCAGGTGGAGCGCGTACTTCTCGCCTCCCACCACCACGGTGTGGCCGGCGTTGTTGCCGCCGGAGTAGCGGACCACGTAGTCGACGCGGTCTCCCAGCTGGTCGGTCGCCTTGCCTTTGCCTTCGTCACCCCACTGGGTGCCGATCACGATGATCGCCGGCATGGTCCTGCCTCTCTGTCGGCGGGCGCGGCGCGGGTCTCGCATCCTCGCACCCACACGAATGCCCAGGACAGTTCTGTCCCGGGCTCTTGCGTCCGTACTCTATCGCAGCCCTTCGCGGGCCTCCTCTCGTGAGCGGTCGGCGAACACCGGAGGGGAGGTCCTCGGCGCTGCGCACCGCGCGCGTCGCCGTCCGGCACACGGTCGTCCATGACAGATTGTGTCGCGGGTCCCATGCTTCCGAGCAGAGTCGACGTTGCTCGAGGCACTCCGAACGGGCTCCTCGACCCGGCCTCGCTGGACGGGGCGGGACGCTTCCGAACCCCACGAAACGGCATCCACATGAAGTTCACCGACGGCTACTGGCAGCACCGACCCGAGTACACGCTCGCGTACGCGGTCGAGGTGGACGACGTCCGCGTCGACCCTGGT
>DASSQF010000148.1:0-3148 GCA_035702685.1 Propionibacteriaceae bacterium | reverse complement strand
GAGTTGTTGCGGTAGATCGTCTGCTCCCACTCCTCGTTGGGGTCGAGGAAGCTGTGCCAGTTCGACGACTGGGCCTTGGTCCACTCCTTGGGGTAGCCCCCCGGGCCGTTGCCGAAGCCGTAGATCCAGCCCTGGGTGAGGTGGCGCTCGGGGTCGGGCTGGACGTCGACGGTGACGTCCTCGTACATCGTCGCCCGCAGCTTGGCCGGCTTGTAGTAGTTGTACGTGCGGCTCTTCGAGCTCGGGAAGTCGAGGGCGCCTGCCTCGGAGTCCGTGAACTCGATCTTGGGGAAGCTGCGCGTCTTCTGGTCGGTGATGTCCGCCATGTCTATCAACTCCGTTGTTGAGGTGGGTGGAGCGGGGATGGAGCGTGGATGGTGCGGGATGGTGAAGGGATGGTGCGTTCAGGTGCTCAGGTCGCCGCGACGGTCACGGGGCTCGTGAACGAGTCGTGGAAGACCTGGTCGTTCGGCACGCCCTGCTGCTCGAGGAAGACGAGCGCGGCATCGACCATGGGCGGCGGACCGCACAGGTAGACCTCGCACTTCGCGAGCGACTCCTCACGGCGGGCCACCACGTCGGTGACGTTGCCGGCCTCCGGACGCAGGCGGGACGGCATACCGCCGTCGGGCGACGACGGGTCCGGGAGGGACTCCGACAGGCAGGCGACGAACTCGAAGTCGCGCAGGCCCTCGCCGAGGGCGAGGATCTCGTCGACGTAGAAGAGGTCGGCCGCCGTGCGGGCGCCGTAGTAGAAGCGGACCGGCCGGGTGCTGCCGGTCTCGTTGAGGTGCCGCAGGAGCGAGAGGATGGGTGCCATCCCCGCCCCTCCCCCGATGCACACGACCGGCAGGACGTGACCGTCCTTGATCGTGAACGAGCCGTAGGGACCGTTGACGTGCAGCTCGTCGCCGACCGCGAGGCCAGACGGGCCACCGTCGAGCAGCGCCGAGAACCGCCCGCCCGGGTACTTCTTGATGAGGAACTCGACCTCACCGGGCGTGGACTGCGTCGTCGCCATGGAGAACGAGCGGTGCTCGTCCGTCCCGGGGATGAAGATGTCGCTGTACTGCCCCGGCTTGAACTCGTAGGTCGCCGGCTCGATCGCCGTCAGGCGCAGCGACACGATGTCACGCGTCATCGGCTCGATCGCGGTGACCCGGGTGCGCACGTCCTGGATCGGCACGCCCCCGAGCAGCTCGTCCTCGTCGAAGTTGAGCAGCTCGATGGTGCAGTCGCTGAAGGCGTGCGCCCGGCAGAGCAGGACGTAGCCCTCCTCGACCTCGGCGTCGTTGCAGGCGAACGTCGAGTAGCGCTCCATCTGGATCTCGCCCTCGAGGATGTAGCTCTTGCAGGCCGAGCACTGCCCTTCACGGCACCCGTGCATGAGGTGGATGCCCTGACGGAAGGCGGCGTCGAGGATCTTCTCGTCCTCGCCGACCTCCATCTCGATGTCGACGGGTTCGAAGTAGATCTTGTGGGTGTCGGCCATGGTGGGCCTCCTCTCGGGTGCGGGTGATGTGGCTACGCACGGTGGCGCGAGGGCGCGCGAGTGCGGTGGGTCTGGGGGCTGGCGGCGCCACTCATCCCTGGTGGCGCCGCCAACCCGATCTGGCGGTGGAGCTCAGGCGACCTTCGTGCCGTTCGCCCGGTACTCCGCGACGTGGGCCTCACGCTCGGCGTCGGACATCTGGTTGAGGAGCACGTTGGGGCTCATGAACCGGTTGCCGCGGACGTCGTCGAGGGTCCACATCTTCTTGGGGTCGAGGTCGAGGTGCGGCTGCCCGATGAGGGTCTTGCCGTCGTCGCGGACGTAACCCAGGTCCTTGACGATGTCGGCGAGGTCCTTGTCGTGGTGCAGCGTCTCCCACTCGCGGAAGCCGGTGAGGCGGCCCATGTTGGGCGTCTCGCGGCCCTCGTACTCGGACCGGAACGCCACGGCGTCGGTCCAGTAGCACGTCTCCGAGCAGTAGGTCCGCCACTGGTCGTCGACCTTCTCGACCACCATGTCCTCGCGGATGAGGGCCGGCACCATGCAGGTCCAGCACCGGTGCGGGTACTGGTAGCCCACCTCCTCGAAGGCGATCGGCTTGTTGCGGCCGGGGTAGGCGAGGCGGTTGTAGTTCTCCCACCACTTGCCGTACTTGCTGTACCAGCCGGGGTACTTCTCCTCGAACCACTCGAAGTCGGTGTCGGTCATCGTGTCGATGCGCCAGTAGTTGACCGGCCAGCCGGTGGCGAAGAAGCGGGCGACCTCGTGGACGTAGCCCTTGTTCGTGATCCGGTTCCAGGCCTCCTCGACGAGGTCGTGGGGGATGGTCAGGCCGTACTTCTCGAGCGGGAGCAGGTAGCTGCGGTAGTAGTCGTCGTAGATCCACCGGCGCCACATCTCGGCGTAGCTCTCGCGGTCCTTGCGGCGGTCCTTCGTGCCGTACTCGATGAAGGTGCCGATGGCCGCGTCGACGACGCAGTGGTTGTTCCACCACGCGTAGCGCAGGTCGCGCTCGAGCAGCGGCCGGTTGCGCTCGTCGGCGAGGGCCATGAGCAGGATCGAGTAGCCGTTGGAGATGTGCCGCGACTCGTCCGACTGGACCGAGTGGAAGACGGTCGGCAGCAGGTAGTCGCCGTTGGCCGCGGCCTCGTCGGGCATCGCGACGAAGAGCGTGTTGGTGAAGGCCGTCTCGGCGACGACCGTGAGGTAGACGTTCGCGGCGGTGATCGCGTCACCGGTGATGAAGCCCTCACCGAACTGCCGGCCGATGGTGCCCGCGTAGTTGTTCGCGAACGCCTTCTCCGTCATGTCGAAGCCGGCCGGGTCGATGTACTGGTTCATGTAGAGCTTCTTGAGGTTCATCTGGATCGTCGAGTGACGAACCTCGTCGATCATCTGGACCGCGAGCCCGTTGTGGATCTCCGGGTTCGGGACCGCGTCGATGGCCATGGGCATGGCGCGGGCGGCCGAGATCTCGGGGAACGGGATGATCGACAGGAACAGCTTCTGCCACTCGAGCCAGCGCTGCTGGACCTGGCGGAACATGTTGCCGCGGACGGCGCCGTCCATGGCGCCGAAGACGCGGTTGTCCTTCTCCTCCTCCATCGGGAAGTAGGACCGCATGATCTGCTTGAGCGGGTCCTTCTTCGGAGCCTT
>DASSQF010000147.1:0-5378 GCA_035702685.1 Propionibacteriaceae bacterium | reverse complement strand
CTCGCCGACCTCGAGCTCGTCGAGCGGCTGGGAACCTTCCTCGGCGGCCGCGCCACCCTCGGCGTCCACGGCGTCCGCACCGATGAGGACCTGGACCGGGCCCGTGACGCCGGCGCGACGTACGCGCTCGCCCCGATCGGTACGGAGGGGCTCGTCCGCGCCGCGCTGGACAACGACCTGCCGCTCTTCGCAGGCGCACTCACGCCGGCCGAGATCGTCGCCGCCGCCGCCCTGGGAGCCACCGGCGTCCTCGTCCATCCGGCGGAGGTGCTCGGGACGAACTACGCGCCTCACGCCGTGGCCGCCGCGGGCGCCACCCCCCTCATCGTGGGCGGGACCAGCCCGTACGGCGTCACCCAGTGGCTCAATGCGGGCGCGTACGCCGTGGTCGCGGACTCGTCGCTGCTGTCCGACGCCCTCGACCACGGGGACCTCGGCTTCCTGCGGGACCGCGCCCGCAACTACACCAGCGAAGTGGAGCGGATCGGCCCGTGGAGCCCACCGGCCTCATGACAGCGGCCGGTCCGGCTCGAAGCCCGCTCGGCGACCTGCTCGTCGCCGGGCTCGAGAACACCGACGCGGTGTACGAGGCGTTCTCGAGCTGGCTCGCCGACCAGGGGCTCGTCGCGTACAGCCACCAGGACGAGGCGATCCTCGAGCTGCTCAGCGGGGCGAACGTCGTCCTCGCGACGCCGACCGGGTCCGGCAAGTCGCTCGTGGCCACCGCGCTGCACCTCGCGACGGTCGCCGCCGGCGGCCGCACGTTCTACACGGCGCCCATCAAGGCCCTTGTCAGCGAGAAGTTCTTCGCCCTGGTCGACCTGTTCGGCGCCGAGCGGGTCGGCATGCTCACCGGCGACGCGTCGGTGAACCCCGAGGCACCCATCATCTGCTGCACCGCCGAGATCCTCGCCAACCTCGCGCTCCGGCAGGGCCCTGACGCGGACGTCGCCAGCGTCGTCATGGACGAGTTCCACTACTACGGCGACCCGTCCCGCGGGTGGGCGTGGCAGGTGCCGATCCTCGAGCTGCCGCACGCGCAGTTCCTCCTCATGTCAGCCACGCTCGGCGACACCTCCAGGCTGCGAGCGGACCTCACCCGGCGGACCGGGCGGCCGACGGTCCTGGTCGACGAGGCGGTTCGGCCCGTACCGCTCTCGTACGAGTGGGTGACGACGGCCGCCCACGAGACCATCGCGGACATCGTGGCCGAGCACCGGGCGCCGGTCTACGTGGTGCACGGAACGCAGAAGGAGGCGCTCGAGCGAGCGCAGTCGCTGCTGTCCGCGGACCTGGGCAACCGGAGCCAGCGGGACGAGATCGCCGAGGTGGTCGCGAAGTTCCGCTTTTCGGCCGGCTTCGGCCGTACCCTCTCGAAGCTCGTCCGGCGCGGCATCGGGGTCCATCACGCCGGCATGCTTCCGCGCTACCGCCGCCTCGTCGAGCGACTGTCGCAGGCCGGGCTGCTCAGCGTCATCTGCGGGACGGACACGCTCGGCGTCGGGATCAACGTGCCGATCCGTACCGTGCTCTTCACGACGCTCGCCCGGTATGACGGGCGGCGGGTACGGATCGTCTCGGCCCGCGACTTCCACCAGATCGCCGGACGGGCGGGACGGGCCGGGTTCGACACCGTCGGCTACGTCGAGGTCCAGGCGCCGGAGCACATCATCGCCAACGAGAAGGCGCTCGCGAAGGCGGGCGACGACCCCAAGGCGCGCCGCAAGGTCATCCGCAAGCAGCCCCCCGCCGGCACCGCCTCGTACACGCGGGAGACGTTCGACCGTCTCGTGGCCTCGCCGCCCGAGCCGCTCCGGAGCCGGATGCAGGTGACGTACGGGATGGTCCTCGACGTCGTCGCGCGGCCCGGGAACCCCGTCGAGACGCTGCGTCACCTGCTGCTCGACAACCACGAGGACCCCGCGTCGCAGCGCCGGCTGGTCCGGCGGGCTCTGGCGATCGGGCGTTCCCTTCTGCGGGCCGGCATCGTGGTGCCGCTCCCCGAGCCGGACGCCACAGGCCGGACCCACCGGCTCACCGTCGACCTCCAGCACGACTTCGCGCTCAACCAGCCGCTCAGCGCGTTCGCCCTGGCCGTCGTCGACGTGCTCGACCCCGACTCGCCGTCGTACGCGCTCGACCTCGTCAGCGTCATCGAGGCGACGCTCGAGGACCCTCTCCCGGTCCTGCTCGCGCAGCAGTTCGAGGCGCGCGGCGAGGCCGTACGGCAGATGAAGGACGAGGGGATCGAGTACGACGAGCGCATGGAGCTCCTCGAGGACGTCACGTGGCCGGCGCCGCTCGCCGAGCTGCTGGAGCAGACGCTGAAGACGTACCGTCAGACCCACCCCTGGCTGCCGGACGCGGTCCGGCCCAAGTCGGTCGTGCGCGACCTGTACGAGCGGGGGCTGACGTTCACCGAGTACGTCGCCCACTACCGGCTGCCCCGCGTCGAGGGCGTGCTGCTGCGGTACCTGTCGGACGCGTACCGGGCGCTGCGTCGTACGATCCCGGCCGCGAGCCGTGACGAGACGTTCAGCGACCTCGTCGAGTGGCTCGGTGAGCTCGTGCGGCAGACGGACTCCTCGCTCGTCGCCGAATGGGAGTCGCTGCTGGCGGGGCTGGAGCCGGGCGAGGTGCCGGAGGTGTCCCAGCGTCCCATCACGGCGAACACGCGGGCGTTCCGGGTGCTCGTACGGAATGCGATGTACAGGCGGGTCGAGCTCGTCGCGCGTGACGACGTCGACGGTCTCGTCGAGGCGGAGGAGCTGGCGGCCGCCGCGACCGACCCGCCGCAGACGGTCGTCATGGACCGTACGGCGTGGGACGACGCGCTCGATGCCTACTACGCCGAGCACGACACGGTCGGGCTCGGGCCCGACTCCCGCGGCCCCGGCCTGCTCGTCGTGTCCGAGCTCGCCGGCCGGCGCTGGGAGGTACGACAGGTCATCGACGACCCGGCCGGCAACCACGACTGGTCGATCCTCGCGGAGGTCGACCTCGCGGCCAGCGACGACGCAGGGGACCTCGTGCTGAGGACGCTGGCGATGGAGCGCCTCGACTAGGACCTCGTACCCGCGTTGCCCTGACCGGCTAGAACTGCGCCGTCGCGACCACCGCCCCCGCCGCCGTGACGACGTCGACCTTGCGGATGTCGCCCAGCTGGCTGGAGCAGCCCGTCGTGATCTTGACCCTGCCCGAGGGGATCGCCTTCCACGACGCCACCTGGGTGTCGCGGCCGGCCGAGTCGTACACCCACACGGTCATCTCGCCCGTGGTCGGGAGGTTCGCGCCGTCGATCTGCAGCTCGGTGCCCCACGCCTTCTTCACGAAGGACACCTGTACGGCCGCCTGCGACCCCGTGCCGGGCGACGCGGTGACCTTGGCCGCGGCGACGGGCGCGGGAGTACGGCCCAGGGTCGTCCCCAGCGCGGCACCGGCACCCAGCATCGCGACGGCCAGCACCGCGGCCGCGACCGCGAGGAGCACCCGGGACCGGCGGCGCTTCTGCCGTACCAGCGTCAGCATCGGCTCCGGCACCGCCTCCTCCGCGGCCGGCACGCCCGCGAGCGCCTCCGCGCTCGCCAGCTCGAGCAGGCGCGGGATGCCGCTCACCTGCGCCAGCTCACGCTGGCACACGGGGCACTCCCGCAGATGCGCCGCGAAGGCCGCGTGGTCGGCGTCGTTGAGCCCGCCGAGCACGTACGCCCCCATGAGCACCTGCAGCTCGTCGTGGCCGGCCGTCATCGCCTGACTCCCATCTCGTCGAGGATCACGCGGAGCTGTCTCAGCGCGTAGAAGGCCCGTGACTTCACCGTGCCCTCGGGCACCCCCAGCGTGGCCGCGGCATCGCTGACGCTCATCCGCTGCACGTGGAGAAGCCTCACGATCGCGAGGTGGTCCGTCGACAGGCGGGCGAGTGCCTGGTCGATGACGAGCGCGTCGAGCGCTCGGTCGATCTAGTCGACGTCCATCGGCGGCTCGACGAGGTTCTCGTCCACCGACGTGACCTCCTTCGGCCGTCTCGCCGCGGCCCGGTAGCGGTCCACGAGAAGGTTGCGCGTGGTCTGGGCGAGGTAGGCCGCCATGTTGTCGTCCTTCGGCGCCGCCCGCCAGACCCTGAGGATGACCTCCTGCACGACGTCCTCCGCGGCGGCCGCATCGTGCGTGCCCCGCAGCGCCATGCGGCGGACCATCGACGCGTAGTCGCGGTAGATGGCCGCGATCGCGTCGTCGTCGAGCGGCATCCGTCCCCTCCTCGTCGGGCCGGCGCGTTCGAGGCCCCTGGCCCTGTCGTGAACAACAACGTCGCGGAGGCGGGAAATGTTCACCTGAACCGGTACGGACGCGCCCGCGTTCCTCTGAGTATCGGCTCGCCCGAGCCGGCGAAGGAGGGCAGCATGTACCACCCCATCACCCGGCGAACGACCCGCCGCGCTCTCGCGACCATCGCGGCCGCGGCAAGCCTCGGCCTCGTGGCCGCCTGCTCGTCGTCGACAGCGACACCGGCAGGGTCTGCGTCGACCGGCGGCTACGCGTCGAGCGCCCCCAGTACAGCCATGAGCAGCGCCTCGTCGAGCAGCGGCTCGTCGAGCGGCACCGCCGCCATGGTCACCGAGCTCAAGACCGCGACCACCTCGCTCGGCACGATCGTCACCGACGGCAAGGGCATGGTCCTGTACATGTACACGAAGGACACGCAGGGCACGCAGATGAGCGCCTGCACGGGCGGCTGTCTCACGGCCTGGCCGTTGGCCATGGCTTCCTCGCAGCCCACCCTCACGGGCATCACCGGCACCGTGACGATGATCCCCACCGCGAGCGGCGGCAAGCAGCTCGCTCTCAACGGCTGGCCGCTGTACTACTTCGCGAAGGACAAGGCGCCGGGCGACACCATGGGACAGGGCGTCGGCTCGGTCTGGTACGTGCTCGACGCGTCCGGGACGCCGAAGAAGGCCTAGACGACCGGGTACCGCTGCCCCTTCACCCGGCCGGGGCGTGCTCGGGGGCTGAGCCTCCGAGCACGCCACGAGCAGCGGGCAGCGGTCACCGGATGACGGTTCGCCAGTGCTCCGGGAGGAGCGTCAGGCGATGTAGCCCTCGATGTCGGCGATGAGCTGGACGCTGCCGGCTATCGCGCCGTTGTGCAGGTTGACCGCCCCGTCCTTTCCCACAGCGACGACCACCAGGTTCGGCATCGTTGCGCCTGGCGTGAAGTTGAGGTTGGACGTGCCGGGCCAGCTCGTGCCGCTCGCGTACGCGCTCACGTAGCCCGTCGACGTGCAGTCGGTGACCGTGAGGTTCAGGACGACCGCGGTCACTCCGCTCGTCGGGACGCCGCCACGTCCGGTGACCTGCAGCGTGGCGTCCTGGCCGGC
>DASSQF010000146.1:0-9681 GCA_035702685.1 Propionibacteriaceae bacterium | reverse complement strand
CGACCTCGTCGAAAGCGGGGTCGGAGGCGATCGAGTCGGAGACCACCTGCCGGAGAAGGTCACGGGCCTCGGGGGACGCGAACACGCCGTGGTGGGCCTGGAAGTAGTAGCCACCGCCGTGGGCCCCGAAGTAGTCGGCGACGTGGCGCAGCGCCTCCGGCGAGAGCGTCTCGTGGCGCAGCACATCGGAGCCGACCTGTACGTAGGCGCCGGAGGCCAGCACGTACCCGTCGTAGCCGACGTCCAGCACGTCGTGGGTCAGCTCGGTCATCGACCTGCCCGTGCAGAGGAAGACGAGGTGCCCGTTCGCGCGGGCCTCCTCCACCGCCCGTGCGGCGCTCTCCGGCACGTGCCCGTAGTCGTCGATGAGCGTGCCGTCGACGTCGAGGAAGACGGCTGTACGGGTCATGGCTGGCAGGTCCTTCCGTGTGCTGCCCTCACGTCGCGTCCAGCGAGCAGCGTCGCCTCATTGATATCAGCCGGCCTCGTCCCCTCGCCGTCGCAGTCACTGCGCGAGAGTCGGGGTCGTGACGCGGCCGCCCAAGCACCGGACGCGGACACGCGAAGGCCCGCCCCGGACGTGACCGGAGCGGGCCTCGCGCGTACTGCGTGGGCGGCGTCGCTCAGTGAGAGTGCGCCGGCTCGTCCTCCTCGGCGGGCTTCTCGACCACGAGCGTCTCCGTGGTGAGCAGCAGGGCCGCGATGGAGGCCGCGTTGGCGAGCGCGGAGCGCGTCACCTTGACGGGGTCGATGACGCCGGCGGCGATGAGGTCGCCGTACTCGCCGGTCGCCGCGTTGTAGCCCTCACCGGGCTGCATCTCGGAGACCTTGTTGACGATGACGTACCCGGGCACGCCACCGTTCTCGGCGATCCAGCGCAGCGGCTCGACGATGGCCTTCGCGACGATCGCCACGCCCGTCTTCTCGTCACCGGTGAGGCCGAGGCCACCGTCGAGGACTTTGGCCGCGTGGACGAGTGCGGAACCGCCGCCGGCCACGATGCCCTCCTCGATCGCGGCGCGCGTCGCGGAGACGGCGTCCTCGATCCGGTGCTTCTTCTCCTTGAGCTCCACCTCGGTGGCCGCGCCGACCTTGATGACGCAGACGCCGCCGGCGAGCTTGGCGACCCGCTCCTGCAGCTTCTCGCGGTCCCAGTCGGAGTCGGTGCGCTCGATCTCGGCACGGAGCTGGTTGACACGGGCCTCGACGGCCGCCTTGTCGCCCGCACCGTCGACGATCGTCGTGGCGTCCTTCGTGACGACGACCCGACGCGCACGCCCCAGCACCTCGAGACCCACCTGGTCGAGCTTGAGCCCGACCTCGGGCGCCACGACCGTGCCGCCGGTGAGGGTCGCGATGTCCTCGAGCATCGCCTTGCGACGGTCGCCGAAGGCCGGAGCCTTCACCGCGCAGGAGGTGAACGTGCCCCGGATCTTGTTGACCACGAGCGTCGACATGGCCTCGCCGTCGACGTCCTCGGCCACGATGAACAGCGTGCCGTTGGCGGCGATGACCTTCTCCAGGATCGGGAGCAGGTCGTTCATCGAGCTGATCTTGCCCGAGTTGATGAGGATGTACGGGTCGTCGAGGACCGTCTCCATCCGCTCGCCGTCGGTGATGAAGTACGGCGAGAGGTAGCCCTTGTCGAACTGCATGCCCTCGGTGAACTCGAGCTCCGTGCCGAACGTGTTGGACTCGTCGACGGTGATGACGCCGTCCTTGCCCACCTTGTCGAACGCCTCGGCGATGAGCGCGCCGATCTGCTCGTCACGAGCGGAGATCGTCGCGACGCTCGCCATGTCAGCGGTCGAGTCCACGTCACGGGCCTGGGAGCGAAGCTCGGTCGCGATGGCCTCGACGGCCTTCTCGATGCCACGCTTGAGGCCGACGGGGTTGCCGCCGGACGCCACCGCGCGCAGGCCCTCGTGCACGAGCGCCTGGGCCAGGACCGTCGCGGTCGTCGTGCCGTCACCGGCGACGTCGTTGGTCTTGGTGGCGACCTCCTTGGCGAGCTGGGCGCCGAGGTTCTCGTACGGGTCGGTGAGCTCGACCTCCTTGGCGACGGTCACACCGTCGTTGGTGATGGTCGGCGCGCCCCACTTCTTGTCGAGGACGACGTAGCGTCCCTTGGGGCCCAGCGTCACCTTCACGGTGTTCGCGAGGATGTCGACACCGCGCTCGAGGGAGCGCCGAGCCTGCTCGTCGAACTGAAGGATCTTCGGCATGTGTGGGTTCCTTACTTGGTGACGACCGCGAGGATGTCGCGGGCATTGAGGAGCAGGTACTCGTTGCCGTCGTACTTGACCTCGGTGCCGCCGTACTTCGAGAAGATCACGACATCGCCCTCGGCGACGTCCATCGGGATCCGCTTGCCGTTGTCGTCGGTGCGACCGGGGCCGGTCGCGATGACCTTGCCCTCCTGCGGCTTCTCCTTGGCGGTGTCCGGGATGACCAGGCCGGAAGCAGTGGTCTGCTCGGCCTCCAACGGCTGGACGAGGACGCGGTCCTCGAGCGGCTTGATCGTGGCTGCCACGTCAAGACCCCTTTCACTGTCTGTGGTGGCCGGGTCGGCCACGAGGAACAAGGTGCCGGGACGAGTGTCGCGGACGTCCCGAACGCTGGCACACTCGATGGTCGAGTGCTAACCAGGAATGTATACCTGCGTTAGCACTCGATCAAGCCGAGTGCTAGAGGGGTAAGGGTGTCCTGCGTCCATCTCTTCGATGTCGCGCTCGTGGGCCTCCATCCGTGCGAGGCTGGGACCAGAGGAAGGAGACCCCCGATGTCCCCAACCTGGACGAGCGACATGATCTGGTGGCATGTCTACCCGCTCGGGTTCACAGGTGCTGAGCGGTCGCTCGCCGCCGCCGGACCTGATCCCGTCCCCCGCCTCAGCCAGCTCGAGTCGTGGCTCGACTACGCCGTGACCTTCGGCGCGAACGGCCTGCTGCTCGGCCCGATCTTCCGGTCGGCGACGCACGGCTACGACACGCTCGACCACTACGAGATCGACCCGCGCCTCGGCACGTTGGACACGTTCTCCCACCTGGTCGCAGCGTGCCGCAGCAAGGGCATCCGGGTGGCCCTGGACGGGGTGTTCAACCACGTCTCGCGCGACAGCGCGATCGTCGAGCGGGCGCTCAAGGGGGGTCCGGGCTCCCGTGACGGGCGGTGGATCCGATGGGTCGAGGACCAGCCGCGGTACTTCGAGGGCCACGACGCCCTCGTCGAGCTCAACCTCTCCGAGCCGGCGGTGATCCGTCACGTGATCTCGGTGGTGTCGTTCTGGACGGACATGGGGGCGGACGCGTGGCGCTTCGACGCCGCCTACTCCCCCGGCGCCGACGCCTGGCACCCCATCACCGAGGCGATCCGCTTCCTCCACCCCGGCACCTGGATGATGGGCGAGGTGATCCACGGCGACTACGCGGACTTCGTCGAGCGCTCCGGCATGCACTCCGTGACCCAGTACGAGCTGTGGAAGGCGGTCTGGAGCTCGATCGCGACGCAGAACTTCTGGGAGCTCGCGCACGCCCTCGGCCGCCATCGGGCGATGCTCGAGCACTTCGTCCCGTACACGTTCGTCGGCAACCACGACACCACCCGCATCGCCAGCCAGATCCCCGACCCTCGCCACCTCGAGCACGCGGTCGCCCTCCTCGCGCTGCTGCCGGGGATCCCTGGCGTCTACGCGGGCGACGAGCAGGCGTTCACAGGCGTGAAGACGGAGTCGGCCTCCGGCGACGACGCCGTCCGGCCACCCTTCCCCGACAACCCGTACGACCTTCTGCCGTTCGGACGCACCGTGTACGACCTCCACCAGCGGCTCCTCGGCCTGCGCAGGCGTCACCGGTGGCTGGTCGACGCCGTCGTGACGACGCGCGACCTCGAGAACGAGTACGTGGTCGTGGAGCTCACGGGCGCGGAGGGCGAACGGCTCGACGTCGTGCTGAGCCTGTGCGACCAGTTCCGGCCGCTGCCTCCCGGCACCGTTCTCGAGGGGACGGACCGCTCCGCGTCGAGCCTCCAGCCGCACGGCTGGGCGGTCGTCGAGCCCTGACCGCCGTCAGCCGACGGCGCGGCGGACGACGAGCGCCACGGCGCCCCCGGGTGTCGGCGTGAGGATGAGCGTGGCGCTGCCGGGCCCCCTGGGTGCCAGCCGCCGCCTCAGCGCGGCGGGGTCGACGTCGAGCCCGCGCTTCTTGATCTCCAGCGTCCCGATCCGTTCGGTCCTCACCCATGCGCGCAGGTCCCGTTCGCGGTACGGGAGGCTCGCGAGCACCTCGAAGGCGGTGGCGTACGGAGTCGGCCGGTGCTCCGCAGCGGTGAGGTAGGCGACACCAGGCGCGACGGACGCCGCGCCGAGAAGGCCTGCCAGTGCGGCGAGGCTCCCCGAGCGGATGACGGCCGGATCGGGCTCGTACAGCCACCGCTGGACGGGGCCCACCCCCGGCGCCTCGGCGGTCGCCTCGAGGCTCGCCCCACTGGGGAGCAGCAGCGCACCGCGCCTCCCCGGGGTCGCCCCCGGCCCCGTCCACACCGCGGCCTCCACGAGGTCGCCGTGATCCGAGACCCACACGGTCTCGGCGCGGTCGGGCAGGAGCCGGTACGGAACCCCAGGGCCGAGCTTGACGCAGGCCACGCGGCCGGTCTCGAGATATCGCGAGACGACGTCCCACGAGGGGCTCAGGTCGGCGACATCCCACGACCGGCCCCGCGCTGTACGACGGGCAGGGTCCAGGAACAGGCCGGCGCCGGGCGGCACGTCGTCGTACACGTCCGCGACGTCGGCGAGGACGACGCGGGCAGCCGCCCCCAGGTTCGCCTGGGCGAAGGTCGCGGTGACGGCGTCCTTCTCGACCGCCGTGACGCGCAGACCTGCGTCGACCATGGCGAGGGCGTCGAGGCCCAGCCCGCACCCGAGGTCCCAGACCTCCGTGATCCCTGTGGCGAAGCGCTCCGCACGCCATCGTGCGACGGGTGCCCGCGTGGCCTGCTCGAGCCCGTCGCGCGTGAGGAACAGGCCACTCGCCCGCTCGCCGAGCTTCGCGGCGGCTACCCGCCGCAGCGACGCCTGCCCGAGAACGGCCGCCGCCTTGTCGGGGGGCAGCTCTCGCCGCCAACGGTCGGCCGTCGCGAGGGACTCCAGGTCCGGCTCGAGAGCAGCCCGCTTCAGCCAGGGTGTCGCGTCACCGGAGACGAGCCACGCCGCGACGTCCCGCTCCTCCATGGTCGCAACCTATCGGCTCCCCGCCCCGGGACCTCCGCCCTATGCTGCGACCATGAAGGTGCTGAAGACCGTCCTGCTCGTCGTCGGGCTGCTCGCCGTCGCCGGAGCGGCCGCGCTGCTCGTCAAGAACGCCTGGGACCTGAGGGTGCTGTACGAGGTGGCGATGGCCAACAAGAGCCAGCCCTCGGTGACCGACCCGACGAACCTGGTCCTCATCGGCGCCGGTCTCGCGGCGGTCGGCGGCGTCGTGCTCGGCCTCGGCCTCGGCCTTCCGCGTCGTACAGCCGGGGCGGTGCGCCAGGAGACACTCGAGGACCTGCACCGCAAGACAGCAGCCGATGCCACCGCTGCGGAAGTCTCCGCAGCCGAAGCCGCCCCCCGCAAGGAGCACGCGGACAGGGTGGGGACCGAGCCCGCAGACACCACGCACCGCACGCCGGACGCGCCGACCCGGGAGGACGTCACGCCCCCAGCGGACGGCGTGAGCTGACTCAGGCCCTGCCCGACCCGCACCCGGCGGGCGTGACGGACACGGACCAGCTCTCGGGGACGCCGTCGCGGTAGGGCATGACGCCGTGGAACTGCTCGACCGACTCGTCGAAGACCAGGGGCAGGAAGTGCCGGTCCCCCGGCCACAGCTCGAGGTCGAACGACAGCAGCCGGCTCAGCGGCACCCATTCGAGCCGACCCTCGGGGCTCTCCGAGACGAGGTCGCCCGACCACGAGTCGGCCACGAAGACGAACCCGAACCAGTCCTCGCCGCCGGCGCCGAAGCCGGGCCACGAGACCGTGCCGCGCAGCCGCGGCGCGTCGATGACGAGCCCCGACTCCTCCCGTACCTCCCGGACGGTCGCCGAGACGATGTCCTCGTCCGGCTCGACCTTGCCGCCCAGGCCGTTGTACTTGCCCAGGTGCTGGTCGTCGGGCCTGCCCTGCCGGTGGATCATGAGCACCCGGTCGCCCTCGACGAGGTAGCACAGGGTGCCGAGGACCGGCGCGTACGGCATCAGACGATGACGCGCGAGACGGGGAGCCCGGAGTCGACGCCGATGTCCAGCGACGACGGCCGGACGCCCGCGACGACAGCCGCCCCGCCCACGACGGCGATCATCGCGCCGTTGTCCGTACACAGCCCCGGTCGCGGCCGGCGCAGCCGGATCCCTGCCGCGGCCGTACGCTCCTCGAGGAGCGCTCGCAGCCGCGAGTTCGCTGCCACGCCGCCGCCGATGAGCAGGTCGCCGACGCCTTCGGCCTCGCACGCCGCGACGGCCTTCGCCGTCAGCACGTCGCAGACGGCCTCCTGAAAGGACGCGGCGACGTCGTTGACGGGCACGTCCTCGCCGTCACGCCGGCGGGTCTCCACCCAGCGCGCGACAGCGGTCTTGAGGCCGGAGAACGAGAAGTCGAAACGGTGCTTGACGAGGTCCTTCGGCGCCGTCAGCCCGCGCGGGAACGCGATGGCCCTCGGGTTCCCCTCCGCCGCGGCCTTGTCGATCACCGGGCCGCCGGGGTAGGGCAGGCCGAGCAGGCGCGCGACCTTGTCGTACGCCTCGCCCGCCGCGTCGTCGATCGTCGAGCCGAGCTCGTGGACGCCTGTGGCGATGTCGTCGACGCGCAGCAGGGACGTGTGACCACCGGACACGAGGAGCGCGATGGCCGGGCTCGGCAGGGGTCCGTGGTCGAGGACGTCGACCGCGACGTGACCGACGAGGTGGTTGACCCCGTACAGCGGCTTGTTCAGCGCGACCGCGAGCGCCTTCGCCGTCGCCACCCCGACGACGAGCGCGGACACGAGGCCTGGACCCGCGGTGACGGCGATGGCGTCCACCTCGCTGAGGTCGACCTCGGCGTCCTCGCACGCGCGTTCGAGCGCGGGCCGCATCGCCTCAAGGTGGGCGCGGGAGGCGACCTCCGGGACGACGCCGCCGAAGCGCGCATGGAGCTCCACGGATGAGGCGACCTGGTTGGCGAGCAGCTCCGTGCCGCGGACGAGGCCGACGCCCGTCTCGTCGCAGCTCGACTCGATGCCGAGCACGAGGGGTGCGGTCACGATGCCACCTCCACAGGAGATCCGGGTGAGTACGAGTCCTCGTCGATGGGCAGCTCCATGACGAGCGCGTGCCGGCCGGGACCGTAGTAGTCGCGGCGGCGGTCGATCGGCGAGAAGCCGAGCCGCACGTACACGCTGCGGGCCGGCACGTTGTCCTCCTCGACCTCGAGCAGGATCCTCTGGGCACCAGCCGCCTGGGCCATGTGGATGCTCGCGACGAGCAGCCGCCGCGCGATGCCCTGTCCGCGCCGCTCCGGCGCGACGACGACGCGCAGCAGGTCCGCGAAGTCGTCGAGGAGCTGCAGCGTCGCGACGGCGACGAGAGCACCCTCGGCGTCCCGGTAGGCGAGCACCTGGCGGTCGTGAGCGCTCAGCTCGGCGTTCCACGACTCGCGCGACCACCGGCCGTGGTCGAAGCCGGTCTCCTCGAGCTCCATGATCGCGTCGAGGTCGCCCTCGTGGGCGCGGAAGACGATCACGCCCGCCTCCCGGGGAGGACGGTCTTCACGCTCGTCGAGACCTGTGCGTCGGGGCGCCGCAGGTAGAGGGGCTCGGTGCCGAGGTCGGGGAGCCGCTCCGGCGCCACGGCGACCGCGCCCGGGTCGAGCGCTACCACCCTCCGCTCCCCCGCCAGGTCGTACAGGTCGGCGCCGGGGCCGACGACCAGGCCGGTGGGGACGTCGGCGGGCAGCGTCACGCTCGGCCCGTCCAGCCGACGACCCGAGGCGTCGTACGTCGCCCAGTAGAGCTCCTTGCGCCTCGCGTCGCTCACCACGGTGAAGCCGCGCCCGGGCTTCGTCGCGGCGACGCTGAGCGCCACGATGTCGAGGCTGCACACGCCGCGTACGGGCACGTCGAGCACGTACGCCAGCGTCTGCGCCGTGACGATGCCGACCCTCAGCCCCGTGAACGGTCCTGGCCCGATGCCGACGACGATGCCCGCGAGGTCGGCCAGGGCGTGGCCGGACTCGGCCATGACCTCGCTCACGAGCGGCATGAGCTGCTCGGCGTGCACGTTCGCCGTCGACACGCTGCGAGCCGCGAGGACGTGGCCGGGTCGGGCCAGCGACACGGCCACCCCGGTCGACGTGTCGATGCCGAGCCAGAGCCCGCTGTCGGATTCACTCATCGATGTCCTCCGGAGTCGGGTCGACGGCCAGGTCGACGGCTGCCCAGCGGGGGCCCACGCCGGTCAACGTCACCGTACGGGTCTCGTCGTCGGGGTCGCTCGACCGCTGGATGACGACGTCGAGGCGGTCGTCGCTGAGCTGCTCCGCCTTGCCCTCGCCCCACTCGACGACGGTCACCGAGTCGGCCAGCGACGCGTCGAGGTCGAGATCCTCGACCTCCTCGAGGCCGGCGAGCCGGTACGCGTCGACGTGGACGAGGGTCGGGCCGCCACGGCGGGAGTGGTGGACGCGCGACAGGACGAACGTCGGGGAGATCACGGCGCCCTCCACGTCCAGTCCCGCGCCGATGCCCTGGGTCAAGGCCGTCTTGCCGGCACCCAGCTCACCGCAGGCGAGCACCAGGTCGCCGGCCCGCAGGAGGGCGGCGAGACGCCTGCCGAGAGCGTGCATGCTCGCGGCTGTCGGCACGACGACGACGTGTGAGTTCACTCGGACCTCCCTCGGGACGGGCACATGCTACGGCCTGCGCTGCCACCCGCCCCGCCGCGGCGAACGAGGTCCGGTCCGCGGACGACGCTGCAGCACGGGCGGCGCCACGAGCGCCGCGTACGCCTCCTCCGAGACGGGCTCGCCGAGTGAGCCGGCCATCTCCGTGACCCGTGGGTCCTCCGGCGTGACCTCGACGAAGTCCGCGTGGACACCCGCCTGCTGGGCGAGGAGGCCCACCTGGCGGCGCTGGTGACGGAGCAGGAGGCTCACGACAAGGCCCTCCTCGCCGGCCCGCGCTGTACGGCCGGAGCGGTGCAGGTAGTCCTTGCCGTTGGCCGGCGGGTCCACCTGCAGCACGAGCGAGATGTCGTCGACGTGGATGCCCCGCGCGGCGACGTCGGTGGCGACGAGGACCGGGAGGCGTCCGTCCTTGAAGGCGGCGAGGACACGGGCCCGGGCGCCCTGGGTGAGGCCCCCGTGGAGCGCACCCGCGAGGATGCCGGCCTCACGAAGCCGGGCCGCGATGCGGTCGGCGCCCTGCTGCGTACGGGCGAAGACGAGGGTACGACCGCCGCGGCTCGCGACGAGGTTGGAGATCTCGTTCTTGTGGTGAGGCGCGACGAGCCAGAACTCGTGCCGCATGGTCGAGACCGTTGCCTGGCCGGGGTCGACCTCATGGCTGACCGGCGAGTGCATGTAGCGCTTGACGAGCCTGTCCACCGCGCCGTCGAGCGTCGCGGAGAACAGGAGGCGCTGCCCGTCCGCGGGCGTCTCGTCGACGA
>DASSQF010000145.1:0-9371 GCA_035702685.1 Propionibacteriaceae bacterium | reverse complement strand
CCGAGCCGGGACACCCGGCGCCGGAGTGACGAGGACGCGGTCATGAGTGATGTCCTCGATGCGCCACGAGGTCGTGCCCAGCGCGAAGACGTCACCGACCCGCGACTCGTACACCATCTCCTCGTCGAGCTCTCCCACGCGGCGACCAGGCCCTTCCGCGGCGGCAAGGAACACACCGAACAGTCCGCGGTCGGGGATGGTGCCGCCGGCGGTGACCGCGAGCCGCTGCGCGCCGCGCCGGCCGGTCAGCGTGCCGGCCACGCGGTCCCAGACGACGCGCGGGCGGAGCTCCGCGAACTCGTCCGACGGATAGCGCCCGCTCAGCATGTCGAGCACCGACTCGAGCACGCCGCGACTGAGACCGGCGAACGGCGCGGAGCGCCTCACGAGGTCGAACAGCTCGTCGACGGACCAGTCCTCCAGGGCGCACATGGCGACGATCTGCTGCGCGAGCACGTCGAGAGGGTTGGACGGCACCCGCAGCGCCTCGATCCGGCCTTCCCGCATCCGCTCGACGATGACCGCCGTCTGCACGAGGTCGCCGCGGAACTTCGGGAACAGGACGCCCCGCGACACAGCCCCCACCTGGTGTCCCGCGCGTCCAACGCGTTGAAGACCGGACGCCACCGAGGGGGGCGCCTCGACCTGGACGACGAGGTCGACGGCCCCCATGTCGATGCCGAGCTCGAGGGAGGAGGTGGCGACGACCGCGGGGAGGCGACCGGCCTTCAGGTCCTCCTCGATGATCGTCCGCTGCTCGCGAGAGACCGAGCCGTGGTGGGCCCGCGCGAGCAGGGGCGGGCTGCCGGCGAACGTGCCGGACTGGGCCATGAGCTCGGCGGGCGAGCGGGGCGCCGGGGTCGGGTCCTGACGACCCGGTGGGCCATCCGCGGACGGCATCTGGTCGCCGAACGTCTCGGACTCGGCCAGGCGCTCGGCGTACACCTCGTTGAGCCGTCCGGTGAGCCTCTCCGCGAGGCGACGGGAGTTCGCGAAGACCAGGGTCGACGAGTGAGCCGTGACGAGGTCGACGATCCGCTCCTCGACGTGCGGCCAGATCGAGGCGTGGGCGGTGGGGTCGTCGCTCGGCGTCGCCGAGCCGAGCTCCCCGAGGTCCGGTACGGGGACGACCACCTGGAGGTCCCAGGCCTTCTCCGAGGGGGGCGCGACAACGGTTGCCGGCCGTCCGCCGGTGAGGAAGCGGGCGACCTCCTCGACCGGCCGTACGGTCGCGCTGAGCCCGATCCTCTGGGCCGGTGAGGGGAGCAGCGCGTCGAGCCGCTCGAGCGACAGTGCGAGGTGAGCTCCGCGCTTCGTCCCCGCGACGGCGTGGACCTCGTCGAGGATCACCGTCGTGATCCCCGTGAGGGCCTCCCGTGCGGCCGACGTCAGCAGCAGGAACAGCGACTCCGGGGTCGTGATGAGGATGTCGGCGGGGTGCCGCGCGAACGTACGGCGCTCGTCCGCCGGGGTGTCCCCGGACCGTACGGCGACCTTGACGTCTGGCGCTGACAAGCCCAGACGCCGTGCAGCGTGCCCGATGCCGACGAGCGGGGACCGGAGATTGCGCTCGACGTCGGTGGCCAGAGCCTTGAGGGGCGACACGTACAGGACCCGGCAGTTCGACCGGTCGGGCGGAGCCGGCGTCGTGACGAGCCGGTCGATGGCCCACAGGAACGCCGAGAGCGTCTTGCCGGAGCCGGTCGGCGCCACGACGAGGGTGTGGCTGCCGGAGGAGATCGCCTCCCACGCACCACGCTGGGCCGCCGTGGGCTCGACGAAGCTCGACCGGAACCACGCCGCCGTGGCCGGGGAGAACCGGTCGAGTACGTCCGCCATCACGCTCCTTCGTGCGTTCCGTCCCCGAGGAGCGGAACAGCCCGAGTGTGTCACGCGCCTCTGACATTCGCGGGGGCGTGACGCGCTGCTCCGGCGGGACGATCGACGCGGCAACCTCACGAACCTGCAGTCAGTGGCACATACGTGCACGCCGTCGCGCATATCGGTCAGCGTGCACGTATGCGCCACTCGATGCAGGTCGGTCGCCGGGCGCGGGGGCCCCCCGAGGGAATCGCGCAGCAGACCCTGTCTCACGACGCCCGCGCGTCGCTCTGACCTCACATGGGCAGCTCACTCGTCGGGCGCGTCGCGAGGCGCCTCGCACTCGTCGCCGCCATGGCGGCCACCGCAGTCGTACTGGTCCTCTCGGGCACGGGCACCGGCGCCCTGCTCGAGGCCCAGCCGTCCGGGACGGCGTCCGCCTTCGACGGCGTCACCCCGTGACGAGCACCTGACCGAGGTCGTACGCCGCGGCGCGGTCGATCTGGTCGATCCGACAGGAGTGCGGCTCCCGATCGGGACGCCACCGCACGAGCGACACCGCGTGACGGAACCGGTGCCCCTCGAGCTGGTCGAACGCGACCTCGACGACGAGCTCCGGCCGGAGTGGCACGAAGGAGCTGTCCTTCCCCGCGGCCGCGAATCGCGACGGCGCCCCGCCCATCTTGACCAGCTCGCCCGACTCGTCCTTGAGCGTCAGGGGCTCGAGCTCGGCCACGAGCGCCCGCCGCATCTGGTCCGGGAGGCTCACGATGCCGCCGACGGGGATCAGCGCCAGCCCTTCTGGCGCGTCCGGGTCGAGACGCGGCCAGTCCGCCGGCGTCCCCTCGGGCACCTCCCCGTACACCGCCAGGAGCAGCGAGCCGACACCGTCCCCGGACTTGTGGACCCGGTAGCCGTACACGACGACGTCCGCCGTGCGGTGGTGCTTGATCTTGAGCATCGCCCGCTTGCCCGGCTGGTACACGGCCTCGAGCGGCTTGGCCACCACCCCGTCGAGGCCCGCGCCCTCGAAGGTCTCGAACCACTCCCGCGCCTCGGCCACGTCCGTGGTGATGCGCGTGAGGTGGACGGGGTCGCCGCTGGTGAGGTGCGAGAGCGTCTGCTCGAGTCGTACCCGGCGCTCGCGGAAGGGGTCCCCCATGAGGGAGGTGCCGTCGAGCGCCAGCAGGTCGAACGCGACGATCTCCGCGGGCGTCTCCTGCGCGAGCCGCCGGATGCGGGACTCGGCCGGGTGGATCCGCTGGGCCAGCGCCTCCCAGTCCAGCCGCTGCGCGCCCGGCTCGCCCGCACGGACGACGAGCTCGACGTCGACGACCACCCGCTCCGGGAGGAGCCGCTTCACGGCCTCCACGACCTCCGGGAAGTACCTGGTCAGCGGCTTCTCGCCGCGGCTGCCGAGCTCGACCTCCTCGCCGTCCCGGGCCACGATGCAGCGGAACCCGTCCCACTTCGGCTCGTACGCGTACGGTCCGCCCTTCGCGCCGGCCTCCGGCACGGCGTCCACCGCCTTCGCCAGCATCGGCGAGACCGGCCACTCCACTCCCAGGTCCATGCCGCCAGTCTTCCAGCGAGGTACGACACGGGCCAGGGCCCCTCGTCAGCCAGGGATGACATGGGCCCTCGCGTGGCGAACCCGACGACAGCATGGGGGCCTTGGAGACCGATCTTCGGGCCCGATCCTCATGCCGCCCCCGAACATCGCAGCCGGGCGCGGGCCGCTCGTGGGCGCCGTACCACACCGGCGGGCCTCTCGTGGGCGCCGTACGACACCGGCGGGCCGCTCGTGGGCGCCGTACGACACCGGCGGGCCGCTCGTGGGCGCCGTACGACAGCGCCCCGAGGCCCCGTCGGAGCCGGCCGGCGAGGGGCGAGGGCTGCACCACGAGCTGCGTACGACATCGGCGGTTGCCATACTCGTACACCGCTAGCTGCCGCGGTGGCCCGTGTCAGGATGCACGCATGAGTGAGGACGCCCCGCGCCGCCTGTACGGACGGATGTTCACGCGGTCGGACCTGGTCGTGCTCGGCGTGAGCGTCGCGCTCGTGGCCGCGTCGGGTCTGACCCATGCCGTACCGGCCGGCGCCATCGTGCCCTTCGTCGCCTCCGCCGGCGCCGTCGCCGTGCTCGCCTCCCTCGTGGGCCGCTCGGTCGAGCAGATGGGCGACCGCTTCGGCCCGGGCGCCACCGGTGCCCTGCAGTCGGCGCTCGGCAACCTTCCGGAGCTCTTCATCGCCCTGTTCGCCCTCAAGGCCGGGCTGGTCACCGTCGTACAGTCGGCGCTGGTCGGCTCGATCCTCGGCAACCTGCTGCTCGTCCTGGGTCTCGCGTTCGTCGTCGGAGGCATCAAGCACGGCCCGCAGGCGCTGGACTCGAAACGGGCGCGGGAGATCGCCGTGCTCATGGTCCTGTCCGTCGGCGCCATGCTCGTCCCGTCGCTCGCCGACTCGATCCACACCCCGGCCGGCGCGCACGAGGGGGCGCTGTCGCTCGTCGTCTCCGTCCTCCTGGTCCTGCTGTACGCCGTCACCCTCCCCGGCTCCCTCAAGCGCCAGGGCCCCGACGCGGGCGAGACCGAGGCGCCGAGGTGGCCCCTGTGGCTCGCGGTCGTGCTCCTCGCCGTCGCGTCCGTGGCCGCCGCCTTCGTCTCGGACTGGTTCGTCGCCGCCCTGCAGCCCGCGATGCAGACCCTGCACATCTCCGAGGCGTTCGCCGGTCTCGTCGTCGTCGCGATCGCCGGCAACGCGATCGAGAACGTGGTCGGTGTCCAGCTCGCGGCGAAGAACCGCAGCGAGTACGCGTTCTCCGTGATCATCCAGTCGCCGCTGCAGATCGCCCTCGTGCTGGCCCCGGTCCTGGTCATCCTCTCCCAGGTCCTCGGCTTCGCCACGCTGACGCTCGTCTTTCCACCGATGCTCATGGCCGCCGTCGCGATCGCTGTCCTCATGGCGGTGTTCATCACCTTCGACGGCGAGTCCACGTGGGCCGAGGGCGCGGCCATGATCGTCCTGTACGTCGTGATCGCCGCCTCCTTCTGGTGGGGCTGACCGACCCCTTCGTCCGGTGAGGGGGGTACGTGCGGGAGGAGCCCTCCCCGAGGGGCCAGACGCACCTGTCCGCGCAAGGATCGCGCCAAGAAGCCGCGTTCCTGCTCGCCCGCGACGCGACGGCTCGCCACACTGTGCTCGGGCCGACGGGGGCCTTGGCGGGAAGGCGGACTGATGAAGAGGGTCAACGACGCGCTGGAGGCGGCGGGCGGGAAGATCACGAGCGTCGTGGGGACCATGTGGTGCGCCATCGCGTTCGCCATCCTCGCCCTGGTGTCGCTACCCGGCGCCATCGCCTCGGGCAGCCTCGTGACGATCGTCTCGTGGATCGCCCAGACGTTCCTTCAGCTCGTCCTGCTGAGCGTCATCATGGTCGGCCAGGACCTGCAGTCGCGGGGCACCGCGCAGCTCATCAAGGAGACGCACGAGAAGACGCTCGCGGAGTTCAAGCTGGCCCAGCTGGACCGCCGCCGCAACGCCGAGGAGCTGCGGGATCTGCGCCAGATCGCGCAGGCGCTCCACGTGGAGCTCCGGAAGGTGCCGAAGCTGCCCGAGGCCTGACGACCGCACCGGGGGCGTCGTCAGGTCACGGTGGCGAAGCAGATGAGCCTCGAGCTCGTGTCGTCGGTACGTGCGACGTCCGCCGCCGGTGGGCACTTCGTCTCGTCGGCGCTCGACGTGTCCACGTACACGACCTTGAGCATGCCGGGCGCGCACGCCGCCTTCGTGTCGGGCTCGCCGCCCCGCCCGGCGGACAGGCAGTCCCCGACGCGGAGGTTGTAGAACAGGCAGAGCCGGGTCCGGTCCCTGGCACCGCCCGTGTACGTGACCTCGGACGCATCGCAGTTCACCTTGGGCCCGGCAGCCGTCACCACGTACAGCGCGCCGGCGTCGGAGCAGGCGACCCGACGGGCCCTCGCGTCCGCGGCGGTGCCGGTGACGCTCACGCAGTCACCGACCTTCGCGGCCGTGGCGTCGGAGCGGGCGAAGACGAGCACGTAGCCGGCCACCGCCACCACGACCAGCACGACGACGGCCGCCAGCCGGAAGAGCAGGCGGCGCGGGTTCACGACCGTGAACGTGCCGTCCGGAGCCGTCGCGGTCCCCGTCGTGGGCCGCGGCTCGATCTCGGGGTCGGGGGGCGTCGGCTGCAGGTGCGGACCGGTCATCCGACCTCCTCCCAGCGGGTCGTACGTGCTGCACTCCGACCGTAACCCACCACGTACGGACGCGCCGCGACCCGCCCATGGACAGGCACGGGCCGCCACGGCTCGGAGCGGTGCGTCCTCCGACGTGGTCGCCATTCACGGAGGACCGGACGCCTCACACTCGTCTGTGCTCCGAACTGGTCGTCATTCGTCGCTCTCGCGCCCGTGTGGCGACCACTTCGGAGGACGAGGTCCTCGCGTGCCCGGGAAGCCTGGAGATGACGACGAGTTCGGGGGATGCGCCGCCTGGCCTGCACCGCGTCCCGCCCGACGTCCGCGTGCCTGCCCGGGCAGCGCAGAGGCCGGACCCCCTTTCGGGGACCCGGCCAGCTGCAGACCTGCCACTCACTCAGCGGCGACAGCTCCGTGAGCCTTGCGGGCCTCGTTCTCGTTGCGGATCTGGTCGAAGAGCTTGTCGGTCAGCGGGTACTTCCAGAAGATCAGCATCGCGACGATGGCGCACAGGGCCGGCAGCATGCCGATCGTGAACTTGATCGCCCAGATGGCCGACTCGGGCTGTACGGGGTTGGGGTTCGTCGAGCTGGCGGACAGGTAGCCGCCGAACGCGAGGAGCCACGCACCGACAGCGCCACCGATCGACTGGGTGACCTTGCGGGTGAAGGAGAAGATCGCGTACGTCGCACCTTCGGACCGCTTGCCGGACTTCCACTCGCCGTACTCGACGGTGTCGGCCTCGAGGCCGAACATCACCGTGTTGATGAGCGAGGCGCCGACGCCCTTCACCGCGAGGAGCACGAGGGCGAGGATCAGGAAGCCGGTCGGGGTGAAGAAGAGAGCGACGCCGCCGACGACGGTGAACATGCCGCACCACTGGAAGACCGTCTTCTTGCCGAAGCGACGGATGATCGCGGGGATGAGGGGCGTGATGAGGAGCGCGATACCCGAGTTGACGAGGGTCATCGTGGCGGTCTGGGAGATGTCGCCCATGACGTACTTCGCGTAGTACGCGGTGGAGCCGCCCACGGCGAAGAGGCCGATGAGGTAGAAGAAGCTCGCGGCGCAGAGGAACGCCAGCGGCTTGTTGTGCTTCAGGGTGGCGATGGTCTCGCGGACGCTGACCTTGGGCGTGGCCCGGACCACCGTCTCGCGGCAGAACCAGAAGGTGAGGAAGAACGCCACGGAGCCGATGAGCACGAACAGCAGCGTGGTCGTCGTGAAGACGGACTGGACGTTCTGCCGGTACGCGAGAGCGGCGGCGTCGTACGCGGCCTTGGCGGCGGCGTCGGCGTTGGCGGCGAGCTTGGGCGCGGTCTTCTGGAGCGCCGAGATCTTCGGGGCGACGATGTACGTGAGGCCGACACCGCCGATGGCTGCCCCGAACGCACGGGCGGCGACGAGCTTCGCGCGCTCCGGGACCGACTGCGTCATCGCGGAGGCAAGGGAGCCGTACGGGATGTTGATGAGCGAGTAGAACAGGCCGAGGACGGCGTACGCGAGGTACATGTACAGGACGCGGCCCTGTGCGGACAGGCTCACGTCGAACAGGCCGAGCCACTTCACGCCCGGCGTCGGCACGTTGAAGTTGAGGACGCTGAGGAACAGCACCGGGACGGCGAACCACAGGATGAAGGGACGGAACTTCCCGAACCGGGTCATCGTGCGGTCGACCATGCGGCCGGCGAAGAGGTCGGTGAACGCGTCCCACAGGCGGACGACGAGGAACATCGTGCCCACGGCCGCCGCGGTGACGCCGGCGACGTCGGTGAGGTAGTAGAGGAGGAACGAGGTCCCCATGGAGAACGCGAGGTTGTTCGCGAAGTCACCCAGGCCGTAGCCGAGCACGGCCCTGGCGGGCTGCTTCGCCAGCGACCCCAGGTCACTGCTGGGAGGGATTGCGACGGTCGTGGACATTTCGGATCCTTCGAGTCTGGTGCGGCATCGGTGCCGTTGCCGGAAAGGTAGGTTCTGTTGCCAACGAGATGGAAATCCTTGCCTTGCGTTGCCAGTTTCCACCTGGTGGTGTGCACTTGTGGAGTGCACTGGTGGAGGGTGCCCGGGAGGCCGGGTGCTGCGGTCGTGAGGGCCTTCGGACCCGCTCGACGCACCGCCAGGCGAAGGGGGCAGGCGTGGCGAAGGACGCAGTGACGATGAAGGACGTCGCCCGTCGTGCGGGCGTCGCCGTGTCCACGGTCAGCCGGGCTCTCGCCTCGCCGGAGCGGATCAGCGCCGAGACGCGCGACCTCATCCTGCGTACGGCGCGTGAGCTCGGCTATGCGGCGCCCCCGCCGAAGCCCGCACCACGGACGAACCGCGGGTACGTCGCGCTGCTCGTCCCCGACATCACGAACCCGTTCTACTTCGACATCATCCGGGGGTCCCAGGAACGCCTCCGGAACTCCGGCTACACCCAGATCCTCATCGACACCGAGGAGTCCGCGACCGCCGAGAGGGGCTTCCTCGAGCAGCTCATCGAGGCGGGTACGGGCGCGGTCGTCGTGGCCAGCCGGCTCCCGGACGAGGACCTCCGGGAGGTCGCCGCGCGGACCCCGCTGGTCACGCTGAACCGCCGCATCGAGGGCATACCCACGGTCACGATGGACACGGCCGCCATCGTGGGCCAGGCGGTCGAGCACCTGGCCTCGCTCGGTCACACCCGCATCTGCTACGTGTCCGGCTCGGAGCGCTCCGCCACGAACCGGCGTCGGTGGGAGAGCTGCCAGGACGCCGCCGAGCGCCTGGACCTCGAGGTGACCCGCATCGGGCCGTTCAACCCCAAGCCGGACTCCGGGGCGGCGGCGGCGGACGTGCTGTGGCACAGCGGGGCGACCGCCGGCATCGCGTTCAACGACATGCTCGCGATCGGCATGCTCCAGCGGTTCCACGAGCGCGGGATCCGGGTCCCCGACGACATCAGCGTCGTGGGGTGCGACGACATCTTCGGCTCCGACTTCTGCTCGCCGCCGCTCACGACGATCAGCGGTCCCACGCGCCGCGTCGGCCGCGAGCTCACCACCCTGCTCCTCGCGCTCCTGGAGGGCCATGAGCTCGACCAGGGCACGAACATCGAGCTTCCGGTCCACCTGAAGCTGCGCGCCTCGACAGGGCCCGCTCCGGAGCGCCGCTGACGCTCGGGTGGGACCGCCGGGTGGCTGCGGCGACGTCATGCCTGGCTCTGCGTGCCCACTGAGCTGATGCGTGATCGGCAGCCGCTCGCCCCGATCCGTACGAGAATGGTCCCGTTCGCTCGGGCCTGACCGTCGCCGACCAGCGCGCTGGTGCACCGAAACTGGCAACGGTGTGCAACGTTTGCATGAA
>DASSQF010000144.1:0-2868 GCA_035702685.1 Propionibacteriaceae bacterium | reverse complement strand
CGCCAGCTGTACTTCCTCATCGACGGCCTGCTCGACCGGCTGGTCTACCTCTCGTACGGCCTCGCCGCGATCCTCGCCTTCATCGGCGCGAAGCTCGTCCTCCACGCCCTCCACGAGAACACCGTGCCGTTCATCAACGGGGGCCGGCCGCTGCACGTCGTCGAGATCCCCACCGGCCTCTCGCTCGGCGTCATCGTCGGCGTGCTCGCGGTGACGGTCGTCGCGTCGCTCCTGAAGCCGCGTCGAGCCGAGGCTGCCGAGGTCACGGACGGGTCCGCCGAGGCGAGTCCGACGTCGTCGGTGCCTCGCGGGTGAGCGCACCGCCGCCACCCTGGCGCCCGAGCCGCAGCACCCGGACGGCGGCGACAAGTCCCCAGATGAGCACGAGGAGCGCCCAGACCGCGCTCACGATCGCCGTGACCAGCGCGGCCACCGCGTCGGTGATGCTCACGAGGAAGCCCGGTACGAGCGAGTGCAGGAGCGCCGTGACGAACGTCAGCAGCGCGGCCGTCGCGAGGAGCAGCATGAGGCCCTTGCCCTTGAGGAAGCGCTGCTGAGCGAGCACGAGCAGCACGAGGCACGCCAGCGTCAACCCGAGCACGAGCGACGTGAACACTGCGGCGCCCGTGGTGTCGAACGAGCCGAAGATGGCCAGGTACGCCAGGGTCCCGAACGGTACGGACAGCAGCAGGCCGACCATGAGGATCAGCGCTGTGAACGACACGATCGCCGTCGCGATGGCGGCGAGGAGCACGACGAGGCCGCCGATGATCGACAGCGCTCCGGTGAGCATCCCCGTGACCCGCTCCCCGATGAGCAGGGGCGCCGCCGTGATGACGAGGACGAGCAGGAGCAGGCCCTCGACGAGCGCGAGGGCGGGGATCCCCAGTCCGGGCGGGTTGTCAGGCTTCGTGCCGTTGAGGGAGTCCTTCGCGTCGTCGGACGAGATGTCGAACTGGTCCAGGAGCGCCTTCGTCTGAGGGCTCGACAGCGTCTGCGACACCCGGTCCGCGAACGGCGGCGGCTTCGTCACGAGCGACGAGCCGAGGCACGCGAGGAACGCCACGAGCACGACGAGGACGGCCGCCACGAGGAACGGCTTGCGGAGCGAGTCGCCGGCCATCACCCCTCCTCAGGCCAGCCTGAGCCGGCACGGCACCGGCCCGACGCAGGTCACGGTGAGGCGGGACCCCTGGTCGTACAGGCGGATCGGGTCCGGCGCGCCGCATCCGAGATGGCTCGCGGCGACGTGCTGAGCGCCGTACGAGCTGCCCTGGACCCGGACGTCCGGCAGGCCGGCGACCACGCACAGCGTCACCCGGGTCGCGGAGTCCGGCAGCCTGCTCACGCACGCCCCGCCCGCCGGCACCGTCACCACCCCGCCGGCCCAGCAGGGCTGGCCGACGAGGTCGCCGGCCGTGACCGACCGTGACGGAAGCAGACCGCCGAGTGCGTCCACCAACCCGCCGGGACGGCTGGGGTCACCTCGGCCCGAACCCGGCCGCAGGACGACGAGGACGATCGCCGCGGCGAGGACGACGAGGGCGAGGACCACCACGACCTTCTTCATGTCGTCCCGCCCCCCGCCGGTGTGCTCGAGGGCGCCGTCGACGAGGACGACGCCGCACTTCCCGACGGCCCGCTCGCGGACGTACCACTCGACGCGGATGACGCCACACCTCGTGCCGACCCGCTCGCGGACGCACCGCTCGACGGTGACGTCATCGGCGCAGCAGGGGCAGCGGTCGCCACCACGACCTCCACGACGAGGTGGGCCGGCTTCTCCTGTGCGGCGATCTCGCGCACGAGGTCCGCCTGGGCCGCCGACTCCTGGGGGACGACGATCCGTACCGCGAACGGCCCGGTGGTGTCCAGGTGCAGTCCCTGGACCCCGGTCGCGAGCGTGAGCAGCCACATGAGGCCGCCGGGGGTCCCGCGCCAGTCCGAGAGCTCGGCGGAGAGCGACACGAGGAGCCGCATCCGCGCCGCGTCGATCCGGCCCGCCGGTGTCGCGTCGAGCCGCGCGAGGTCGACCCAGCCCGCGAGCATGGTGACGAAGCGGTCAGGGGTGGCCAACGGGTCGAGGACGGTCGGGAAGCCCCGCAGCGCGTCCTCGGCCGGGGCGTGCATGGCCTCCATGACGCCGACGAGCGCGGACATCGGGGAGTCCGGAACGACCGTGCGTCGCAGCACCTCCGGGAGCAGGAGCTCGATGTCAGCCGCGCGCATCGTCGTACCTCACCGTGAGGATGTGGGTGCTCGGTGCGAACAGCCACGTGCGCGGGAGCGAGATGCGCTCGGTGAACGTGTCGCGGCTGGCCGGCGTCCAGGCGCGGCCGTCGCTGCTCGCGTACACGCCGCCGACCCCACCGGACAGGATCGTGCCGCCGGCAGCCGCGACCGCGAGCACCGGCTGGAAGCGGCCGACCTCGCGCAGCGGCAGGCCCGAGTCGACGGCCGCCGCGCGCCAGGGTGCGTCGAGCCGCGTCGTGTCGGCGACGGAGACCGCCGCGCGGCCGGTCGCCGCGTACACCCGCTCGCCGGAGCAGGCCAGGTCGCGGCAGGAGCCGCCGACCCAGGTCGTGCCGACGGCCTGCCAGCCGTCCGAGGACTGCTGGTACGGGAGGAGCTCGAGGCGGCTCACGCCCGGACCCGCCTCCTCGCCCGTGGCGTACGCGCCGGCCAGGAGGAACCTTCGCCCCGGGCTGCGTTGTACGCGGAGCAGCCGGATGTCGACGCCGGTGAGGCCGACCGGTGCGTACGTGCCCGAACGGCCGCCCTGGAACGACACGTACACGCCTCCCAGCTCCTGCGCGGCCACCGCGAGCTGGAGCTCGGCACCCGCGTCCGAAACCACGGCCACGGCAT
>DASSQF010000143.1:0-8762 GCA_035702685.1 Propionibacteriaceae bacterium | reverse complement strand
ACCTTTCGAACCGTGCACCAGTCGAAGGGGCTCGAGGCCGACTTCATCGTCCTGCCGAACCTGACCAGGGGCACCTACGGCTTTCCCAGCCAGATCCAGGACGACCCGGTGCTCGCCCTCGCCATGACTGGTGACGACGGGTACCGGCACTCCGAAGAACGCCGGCTGTTCTATGTCGCGCTCACCCGCGCACGCCGAGGCGTCACCATCTTCACGGTCCAAGGCCTCGAGTCGCCCTTCGTGGTCGAGCTCTTGTCTGACCCGGGGATCCTTCTGCAGGACGAGTCAGGCCCTGCTGCGCCCGTCCGGGTCTGCCCCGCGTGCGGACAAGGCATCCTCACGGTCCGTCCCAGCAGGTACGGGGAGTTCTACGGCTGCAGTCGATTCCCAGCGTGCGGGCACAAGGTCCGAATCCAGTCGATGGGTGCGCGGCCGAGGACCCATTGAGCCGTTTCGTCGGTCCGGCCGCCATCCAGTCCATCGAGAAGCAGGTCGTCGCGGGGGTGGGCTTGACCGCCAAATAGCTATTCCATCGAAGTGCTGGCCATTCGGGCTGTTTGGAGGCTCCAGAACCCGCACTTTGATGGAACGGCCGCGCCGCCTCCAGCAGGCCGGCTGAGAACCTGCACTTCGTTGGAATGACACTCCCACTACTTACAGAGCCTCTCGCGGACGCGTACAGACCCTCTCGTGAACGCCGTACAGACCCCCTCGCGGACCTGGGACGAGCTGTGCTGCGAGCCTTCTGACTCGTCGCTCACAGAGACGCGTGACTGAGCACGTCGGCGAGCCCATGAACCGGCAGGTCCGGGACCTCGGCACGGGCCCTGCCCACGTCGAGGTGCAGGCCTCCGCCGTCCATCCAGACGCTCGCGCCCGCCATGCGCGCCATGAACGGGGAGAACGGCCGGGCCACCACCGACATCACGCGCAACATGGGAGTCGGCGTCGTCTTGATGGTGCCGTGGCCCGCCTGCGCGATGAGCGCCTCGGCCACCTCACGGAGGGTGTGCGTCTCCGACCCCCACTCGAGCACGCGGCCGCGGAGCGCGGGGTCGGCCAGGGCGCGGCGCACGATCGCCGACGCGTCGGCGAGCGTCGTGAACGTCACCGGGGCCGTACCGCTCCCGAAGATCGTCACCGTGCCCTTCTCCTGCAGCGGCCCCGACAGCACCTGGATCCACTGCTCGAGCAGCACGCCCATGCGGATGATCGTCCACGCCATCCCCGAGGACTTGAGCGCCTCCTCTGCGGCGAACTTGCAGCGCAGAAGGTCGATCGCCCCGTCCGCGGCGGCGCCGTGCATCGACATCATCACGACGTGCTCCACGCCGGACGCGGCGGCCGCCCCGATGAGGCGGATCGCGCCGTCGCGATCCACGCTCCGCGGGTCCCCGCCCGAGGGCAGGCCGAAGCCGGAGGCTGCGAAGACGACCTTCGTACAGCCTCGTACGGCCCGGTCGCAGTCCTCCGCCGAGCCGAGGTCACCCGCGACGCGCTCCACCGCGTCAGGCCACTCTCGTGGGAAGGGCTGGACCCCGCGGGCCAAGACCCGTACCTGCTCGCCCTGCGCCACCAGGTCCGAGACGAGCTGACGGCCCAGGACACCCGTGCCGCCGACCACGAGGATCATCGCGGCTCACCCCCGGCCAGGACCCGAGCCGGCGGCAGATGCGTCGTGCCCTGGACCGCCGCGTCGACGTCACGGGCGCTGTGGTCCACCGGCTCCAGGTAGAAGTGCACGCCGGCGATCTGGTCGTCGCGCACCGTGAAGATGGCCACGCCGGCCATCTCGACGGGCGTGCCGTCCCGGCGGGTGCCCGCGCTGCTCCACTCCATCCACACCGTGCCGTCCTTGGCGGTGGTGGCGTTGTGCACGGTGAGGCGGAGGTCGGGGATGCCCGCGAACAGGGACTCCCAGTTGCGTCGGACCTGGGCGCTACCGGTGAAGCTCTGCGCGGGATGGATCGGGGTGACGTTCTCGTAGTCAGGGCTGAACTCGGCGAGCATCGCGTCGAGGTCGTGGCGGTTCGCCGCGGTGATCATGCGCTTGACGGGTCCGTCGTCGAGGAGTCCGACTCCTGCGTGTGCGTCCATGTGTGCTCCTTGGTGTGCGCCGTCGCGATGGGCGGAGACTGGTACGCCTGCAGTTTTGATACAGTCCCATGTATCGAACTACGAACGGAGTGTAAGTCTGGTGGACGCGGCGATCAAGGGGGAGCGTGGCGGCCGCCGCTACGACTCCAGCCGACGCCGCCAGAAGGCCCTCGACTCGCAGGTCGAGGTCGTCGCACGAGCCGCGGAGCTCTTCGGCGAGCAGGGGTTCGGCGCCACGACGGTCGCCCAGGTCGCCGGAGCGGCCGGCGTCTCGGCCGAGTTCGTCTACAAGAACTTCGGGGGCAAGCCCGGACTCGTACGGGCGATCTATGCGCGCAGCCTCCTCGGCGTCGGGGAGGTACCCGCGGAGCAGCGGTCCGACCTCGCCCAGGTCACTGCCACCGACGGCCGTGCGCTCATGCGCCAGTTCGGCCGGTTCGTCACGGAGGTGAGCCCGCTGGGGTCGTCGGTGTACCTGCTCATCAGGGACGCGGCGGCCAGCGGCGACGCGGACATGGCCGCGCTGCTGCGGGAGGTCGACGACGCCCGGTACGAGCGCATGCTCCACAACGCCCGCCAGGTCCTCGCACGCGGCCTGCTGCGTGAGGGCCTGTCCGACACCGAGGTCGCGGACGTGTTCTTCACGGTCACGTCAGCCGGGCTGTACGAAGTGCTCGTCCTCCAACGGGGCTGGACGCCAGAGCGGTTCGGCGAGTTCGTGGCAGCCACCCTCACGGCCACCCTCGTCGACGCGGAAGCGCCCCCCGAGAACGACAGCGCCGGCTGACGTCAGGCGCGAGGACGTGCGGCACTGGCCGCCCGACCGGACCTCAGATCGTCGCCGCCTCCGTCGGTCGGCTGAGCGTGCCGTCGGCGTGGTGCTCGGCGAGGAAGCAGGCCGCCCGGGCGCACAGGGCCATGATCGTGAGCGCCGGACCGACCGTGCTGCCGCTGACGAACGAGGCCGCGTCGGGGACGAACACGTTCGGCGCGTCCCACAGCTGGTTGACCCCGTTCACCACCGACATGGCGGGGTCGTCGCCCATCCTCGCGCCACCGGTCTCGTGGATGGCGGCGCCCAGCACGATCGACAGCTTGATGCCCTGCTTGAAGATCGCCCGTTGCAGCGGGTTGAAGTCCGGCCACACCTTCTGCGACTCCAGGCCGGCGGCCGAGCCGATGAAGTTGACACGGAGCCCGGTCTCGTCGGCCATCTCCCGCAGCGCGGTCATCGTGCGCTTGAGGAGGAGCCGGTCGTTCTCGCCCATGGACAGGTCGATGTACGGCAGGGGCATGCCCCACCTGTCCTTGCGCGAGCTGAGGGAGACGCGGTTGTCGTACCGGGCCAGCATCTCGCCCGAGCCGCCGAGCCCGAACGCCGCGCCCTTGCCCTCCGGCACCGGGAACCGTCCCCCGAGCCCCTGGAAGGAGATGCCGCGCCGGAAGCGCGCGTCCTGGTCCGTCCCCAGGTTCTCGTACCGGGGGATGAGGATCCCGCCGGGAACGCCGTAGAAGGGGTCTGCTGGAACGTTGTCGGCAGGGTCCCAGACGCCCGGGAACCGCGGCGCGTCGAAGAAGCCCACGCTGATGGTCTGGTCCATGACGTACCGCCCGAGAAGGCCCGACGAGTTCCCGAGACCGTCAGGGTGCCGGGACGAGCCGGAGTTGAGGAGCAGCCGGATCGACTCGATCGTCGACGCGCACACGACGACCGCGTCCCCGTACACGCGGTGCTCGTGCCGGGTGTTCCGGTCGACGAACACGGCCCCGGTCGCGAGGCCGGTGGTGTCGTCCGTCGTGATCCGTACGACCTCAGCCTCGGTACGGATCGTGAGCCGGCCCGTCCGCTTCGCGTCGGCGATGCCCGGTGGCACGCGGTCCGGGAACGGCGCCTGGACGCGCCACGAGATGACCTTGCGCTCGGGCCAGCGGCCCTCGACCTTGTCCTTGAAGTCCCGCTCGACCGTCGTGAGGAAGCCAGGTCCGACGTAGCGCCCGTCCGGGGGGTGCACGAGACCATCCGCGTCTCCGTACACGCCGACGGTCTCCTCGACCCGGTCGTACCAAGGCTCCAGGTCGGCGTAGCCGATGGGCCAGTCGTTCCCGTACCCGTCGAGACTCGCCGCGCGGAAGTCCACGTCCGACATGCGCTGCAGCACGCGCCCGTAGCTGTGCATGCGCCCGCCGAGCAGCTTGCTGCGCACCCAGAGGTACGGGTGGTTGAGCGGGTGCAGGTACGGGTCCTCGATGTCGTTGACGAGGAACCGGCTGGACGCCGGGCTGAAGTACGGCCGGCACGCCTGGCGGAACTGGCCCGACGCCATCGCCTTCGCCCGGGGGACGAGGTCCATGCCCATGACGGTCGGCTTCTTGTGCACGGGCGGGGTGAAGTCCTCCTCGCGCACCTCCCTGCCCGCCTCGAGCAGCAGCACGTCCAGGCCCTGCTCCGTGAGCTCCTTGACTGCCGTGCTGCCGCCCGGGCCCGACCCGATGACGATCGCGTCGAACCTTCGGTCGAGACTGCCCATCGTTCCTCCTCAGACCGTGACGAGGCGGGTGCGCTCGCCGCCGAAGGGGACCGGGATGTAGGCGACGCGGATCTTGAGGCGAAGCGTCACCTCGTGCTCGCCGCCGGGCAGGCCGCCGTTGAGCCAGCGCACGTACAGCGGCGTGCCGTACTCCCAGCGGTACGTGGTCACGGTCGTCGCCTCGTCGAGGGTGAACCAGGCCTCGCCGTCGGGCGAGATGACGAGCTCCTCGCGGGGTACGTCCGTCCCGTCCACGACGAGCTCGACGTCGTGGACCATGGACAGCGGGATCCCCCGGTAGTACGTGATGAGCGTCTCCACCTGGAACGCCGTGGAGCCGTCCTCGGTGGTGACGTTGCGGGCCGAGTTGTCGGTGAAGACGTAGCTGTCGAACATGGCGTCACTTCCCGTCGTTGAGGTGTGCGGAGAGCATCTTCTGGTGGGCGCAGACCTGGCCCTGGTCGTCGACCGGCTGGTCGACCGGCGTGAAGCGGTTCCCCTCGTACTCGCTGGCGATGTAGCCGTCGTAGCCCAGCCGGTTGAGGCGGGTGAGGATCGCCGGGTTGTCGATCGAGTACTCCGTGCCGTCCGGCAACATCTCGTAGAACTTCCCGTGGACGTGGCGGATGTAGTCGATGTGCTCGTCGAGGACGTCGAGCGAGGTGTTCTCGTAGCCGGTCGAGAAGAACGAGTACTCCCCGTCCACCGGAGAGCGGAACAGGCTCGTGAGCTCCGGCGGGAAGTTCATCCCGTGATCGCCATCGCCGGCGAAGATCCGCAAGGTGTCGCCGTTGGCCTCGTACAGCTCGTCGATCTTGTCGGCGACGGCCGGGGTGAGCCCGATGGTCCTGAAGTAGTTCGTCGAGACCCTCGGGTGGCGCGCGCAGAAGATGCCCACGTCGATGACGAGCCCGAGGTACGCCGACTGCGCGGTGCGCATCATCTCGATCCAGGCGCGGGTGAGGGTTCCCTGGAAGCTCATGCCGGCGTGGATCTCCAGGGCCATCGTCACGCCGATGCTCTCCGCGTACGGCAGCGTGGCGAGCGTGACCTCGGGGGAGGTGTCCGAGACGAGGCGGACGAGGTCGAAACCCAGCCGCTTGCTCACGTCGAGGTCGCGCTTCAGAAGCTCGACCTGCTCGGGGACGCGCAAGGTCCGGTTCCGGTACAGGGTGGAGTTGATGAAGATGTCGTTGCAGACGGGCACGAGGCCGGACGCGTCGAGGGCCGTCCGCCACTGGGCGACGGTCTCGTCGCTGGGGAACGGGGTCCCCTTGATCATCTGGTCGCTGATGAGCTCGACGCCTTGAGCTCCTGTCGCGGCGACGAACTGCAGCGCGCCGGCGAGGTCGAGACGGCCTCGGGCGTACGAGTCCTGGAGGCTGTACAGGCTGACAGCCGTCTTGATCTGGCTCATGTGTTTCTCCTTGTCAGGCGGGAACGGGGAGGGGGCCGCGGCCGTACGGGCGGTGAGCTGAGCGCCGTCGACAGCGGCCAGCAGCGGCATCAGCCGACGGCGACGGGCTGGATGGTGGTGCTGAAGGCGGCGTCGAACGAGGTGGCGGGCGGGTCGAAGAGGTTGGCCCGTACGAACTCGAGCGCCTCCTTCGCGCCGCGGAGCCGGTCCATGCCGGCGTCCTCCCACTCGATCGAGATCGGGCCCGTGTAGCCGATCGCGTTGAGTGTGCGGAAGCAGCGCTGCCACGGGACGTCGCCGTTCCCGGTGGACACGAACGTCCAGCCGCGCCGCGGGTCCGCCCACGGCAGGTGAGAGCCCATCCGGCCGTTGCGGCCGTTGCCGGTGGCGAGCTTCGTGTCCTTGCAGTCGACGTGGTAGATCCGGTCGGCGAAGTCGACGAGGAAGCCGACCGGATCGATCTGCTGCCACAGCATGTGCGAGGGGTCCCAGTTGAGGCCGAACGCCTCGCGGTGACCGATCGCGTCGAGGGTGAGGACCGTCGACCAGTAGTCGTACGCGATCTCGGACGGGTGCACCTCGTGCGCGAACCGCACGCCCTCGGCGTCGAACACGTCGAGGATCGGGTTCCACCTGTCGGCGAAGTCCTGGTAGCCGGCCTCGATGACGCTGTCCGGCACCGGCGGGAACATCGCGACGTACTGCCAGATCTTGCTGCCGGTGAACCCGACCACGGTGTCGACGCCGAGCCGGCGGGCCGTGACGGCGGTGAGCTTCAGCTCCTCGGCGGCTCGCTGTCGCACGCCCTCGGGCTCGCCGTCGCCCCAGACCCGGTCGGAGACCATGTCGCGGTGGCGGAAGTCGATGGGGTCGTCGCACACCGCCTGGCCCTTGAGGTGGTTGCTGATCGCCCACACGCCGAGGCCGTACCGCTCGAGCGTGGCCTTCTTCTCCGCGACGTACGCGTCGTCCTCGGCCGCCCGGTACACGTCCAGGTGGTCACCCCAGCAGGCGATCTCGAGACCGTCGTAGCCCCACACGGAGGCGTACCGGCACACCTGCTCGAAGGGCAGGTCGGCCCACTGGCCGGTGAACAGGGTCACCGGACGCGTCGAGCTCGCACTTTCCGCCATGTCGCTCTCCTCGCTGAGACGCAGCGCGGCCGGTTCCAGCAACTCGGCACGACGCGGGCACAACAGCGAGTCTCCGCTGTCGACTTACGCACACGATATGCATAAGCACGCGAAGGGCGCAAGTAAGGGTGGGCTCCTAGAGCTGGGACTCCCTCGTGCGCAGGTCCTCGACGAGGAGAGGAGAGCCCAGAGGTCCCCATGCCGCGAGGAAGGCGGGGGACAGCAGCAGGTCCTGCACCATCACGAGGGCGCCGAGCACCTCCTCGTCGCGGTCACGGTCGCTGACGAGGACCTCCAGGTGCTCGACCGAGGCGGCCAGGGCGCGGGCCGTGAGGGTACGTCGCATGGCGCTGAAGAACATCGAGCTCGAGGCCAGGGCGTTGCCGCCGACCACGACGCGGCGCGGATTGAACCACGTCACGACGCCGGCCAGGACGCGGCCGAGGGCGTCGGCCGCCCGGAGCAGGATCTCGACGCAGGCCACGTCACCGGCATCTGCACCGGCCACGACGTCGTCCACCGTGATCGCCGCCGGGTCGAGGCGGGCGAGCGACGGGCTCCGCCCTTCGGCGACAGCGCGACGTGCGTCCGCCTCCACGGCCCACTCGCCCGCGAACGCGTCGAGGCAGCCGACGCGCCCGCACATGCAGATGCGCTCGTGGTCGTCCTGGACCGTGATGTGCGTGATCTCGCCGGCGACCCAGTCGGCGCCCCGGTGCAGCTTGCCGTCCGAGACGATGCCGCTGCCTACGCCTTTGGCGAGCCGTACGAACACGAGGTCTGCCGGTGCGCCGGGCGCGGCTGCGGCGCCGAGCGCCGAGAGGTTGGAGACGGACTCGACCCAGACCGGAACCCCGAGCCGCTCCACGAACCACTTGCGGACGTTGAAGTCGCGCGGCCACCGCGGGAACTGTGCGACCGACGTGACCGGGTCGGTGCTCTGGCCCGTGTCGAAGTTGACGGGCGCCTGAAGTCCGAGGCCCATGGCCCACGCCGTGGCCTCGGGGTGGGCGCGGAGCAGCGCCTCGAGCTCGGCCGCCATGCGCTCGCACGTCTCCACGGGATCCGCGGTGAGCGACCATGCCACGCGGCGCGTCTCGATGATGTGCAGGCCGAGGTCGGCCAGCACGACGCGGAAGCTCGTCAGTCCCTGGATGGCGACCAGCAGGTGGGTCGCGTGGCCGGTGAACTCCCACACGTCCGCGGCACGCCCGCCACGCGAGCGCGCATCCCCCGACGGCTGGACCAGGCCCAAGTCCGAGGCGGCCTGGACGCGCAGGGTGATGACGTTGCGGCCGAGTCGTGTCGCGTCGGCCAGCTCAGGCCGCGTCTGCGCCGCGCCCGAGCGGATCAGTCGCAGGATCTCGGCGATCTGGACCCAAGGGTCCTGTGGTGACACGGGAAGCGCCATATCTGTGCGCCTTTCTTCGAACCTCAGCGAGCACTTGAGCCTAGCAGTGCAGTTGACTTGCGCACGGAACATGCATATGGTCTCCCCAGTTTCGATCCGCAGGGTCGAAAGAAGCAGGGATTCGTGGAAGGACTTCAATGACGAAACTTCGGATCGGGATCGTGGGGCTGGGCTTC
>DASSQF010000142.1:0-7672 GCA_035702685.1 Propionibacteriaceae bacterium | reverse complement strand
CTTTCATCGGCGCTCGGCGACCCTCATCCTGCCGGGTCGTGCGCCTCGAGGTTGCGTGACGACGCTCCAGCGAGGCGGCGCGGCCACCGGATGGTCCCACTGGCACCTCGGCGAGGGAGGGCTTATAGTTGCGCAAGTCTGCAACTCGGAAAGCCTGCGAGTCGAGAGGGTCGAGCATGCCGGTTCCGCTGTACGAGGCGAAGGCCGAGCTGTTCCGCACGCTCGGCCACCCCGTGCGGATCCGCGTCCTCGAGCTCCTCAGCGAGAAGGATCACGCGGTCCATGAGCTGCTCGCCGACATCGCCATCGAGCCCAGCGCCCTGAGCCAGCAGCTCGCGATCCTCCGTCGTACAGGCCTCGTCCGCCAGCGCCGCGAGGGCGGAGAGGTCGTCTACTCGCTGCTCGTCGACGGCGTGCGCGAGCTCCTCGCGGCGGGTCGCGTCCTCCTGCGCCAGCTCGCCGTCGCCCGCGACGACCTCGTCCGCGAGCTCGATGAGGCGGGCGAGGCGTGAACCCGCTCCGCCTGCTGCGTCTCATCACCGGCACTGGCCGCTTCGCCGAGCCGGCACCGCCTGCCCCCGACGTCCCGCCCGACCGGCAGGCTCCGCGCGCCCTGCGCGGCAGCGTGCAGGTGCGCCACGTCGACTGCGGCTCGTGCAACGGGTGCGAGATCGAGATCGGCGCCGCGTTCGGCGGTGTCTACGACGCCGAGCGGTACGGGGTCCGCCTCGTCGCCAGCCCGCGTCACGCCGACGTTCTGGCAGTCACCGGCGTCGTGACGCACAACATGGTGGAACCCCTGCTCCGTACGGTGGAGGCCACTCCGCGACCTCGCGTTGTCGTCGCGATCGGAGACTGCGCCGTGGACGGCGGGATGTTCTCCGGTGCGTACGGGGTTGCCGGTGCGGTCTCGGACATCGTCGACGTCGACCTCGCTGTCCCCGGCTGCCCGCCGCGGCCTGAGGACATCGTCGAGGCGCTGCGTCGCGTGAGCGGCCGATGACGGCCGTCGGCGGCCTCGGTGCGGCCGGCGCGCTGGCGTTCCTCGCGGTCCTCCTCGCCGTCGTCGTGCCCGCGCGGTACCGGTCTGTCGCAGCCGGAAGCGCCTGCTTCGGCGTCGGCATCGCGGGCGTCCTCACGGGCGTCGCCGCGGTGACGACGGTCCCCGACCTTGTCCTCGTGATCCCGGTGGCCTTCCCCGACGGTCTCGGGATCGACCCGCTCGTACTCTCCCCCTCGCCGCTCGGCGGCGTGTTCTGCATCGTCGTCGGAGCCGTCGGGGCGGTCTCCGCCCTGTACGGGATCGGGTACGCGCACGGCCCGGCCGCCTCCCGTACCGGCTGGTCGGCGTTCGCGGTCTTCCTCCTGGGCATGCTGCTCGTGGCGTCCGCCGCAGACGCCATCTCCTTCCTCCTCGGCTGGGAGACCATGGCGGTGGCCTCGACCGTGCTCCTCCTCGCGGACCACGCGGCGAGGCCGGCTGTACGGTCGGCGGGCGTCTGGTACGCCGTCATGACCCACCTGAGCTTCCTGAGTCTCCTCACCGGGTTCGCGCTGCTCGCCACGACCGCGCACGGAACGGCGTTCGCGCGGATCACCGCAGCCCACGTCACGGGTCCGGTCGGAGTGGCCGCCTTCCTCCTGCTGCTCGTCGGGTTCGCGACGAAGGCCGGCCTCGTACCGCTGCACGTCTGGCTCCCCCGCGCGCACCCCGAAGCGCCCAGCCACGTCTCGGCCGTCATGAGCGCCGCGATGGTCAAGCTGGGCGTGTACGGGATCATCCTCGTCACGACGGCATGGCTGCCCGACATCTCCCGCCCCTTCGGCCTGCTCGTCCTCGCGCTCGGCGCTCTCTCCGGCCTGTACGGGATCCTGCAGGCGAGCGTCACGAGCGACCTCAAGCGGCTGCTCGCCTACTCGACGACGGAGAACGTCGGGCTCGCCGTCACCGCTGTCGGGATCGGCATGCTGCTCAGCAGCGCGGGCCAGGGGCCCGTCGCGAACGTCGCGCTCGTGGCGGCTCTGCTCCTCGTCGTGAGCCACGCCGCGTTCAAGACCGTGCTGTTCCTCGGCGCGGGCACGATCCTCGCTGCCACCGGTGAGAGGGACCTGGACAGGCTCGGGGGGCTCGCACGCTCACACCCCGTCACCGCGTGGGCGTTCGGCATCGGAGCGATGGGAGCGGCCGCTCTTCCGGTGACGAGCGGCTTCGCGGCCGAGTGGACGCTGCTGCAGGCCCTGGTCCACGGAGACGGCCGGGCGAGCACGACGCTCGCCCTCGCGCTGCCCGTGGCGCTGGGCCTCGTCGCCCTGACCATCGGGCTCGGCCTCCTGACGTTCGTCAAGGCCTTCGGCATGGCGTTCCTCGCTCGACCCCGCTCCGCGGCGGCCGCCTCGCCGCGGCCCGAAGCCGCCGGCGCGGGGGGCGCGGCGATGACCGTCGCCCTGGGCGTCGGGGCAGTCGCCGTGCTGGCTCTCGGGCTCGCCGTCGGTCCCGTTGCGGCGACGTTCTCCTCCGTCCTGGGCTACTCGGGCGCCGTGCTCGTGGAGCTCGGCGGGCTGCGGCTCGTGACGATCGGCGCGCTGGACCCCTCCGCGCTCGTCCTCGTCGCGCTGGCGCTCTCCGTCCCCGTCGCACTCCTCGTCCTGCTGCTTCGGCGCAGGACGCCCCGCCGCACGACCGACGTCGCCTGGGGCTGCGGCGGCGCGCGAACCTCACCGCGCATGGAGTACACGGCCACCTCGTACGCCGAGCCTCTCGTCCGCGTGTTCGGCGAGGCGCTGCGGCCGACCCGCTCGCTGGAGGTCAGCCACCTCGCGGAGGACCATGTCCTCGAGAACAGGGTCGCCTTCGCCCAGGACGTCACCGACGTCGTGGAGGACCGCGGGTACGCCCCCTTCGTCACCTGGCTGCACGTCCTCGGGGACCAGGCGCGCCGTGTGCAGAACGGCAGCATCCACCGCTACCTGGGGTTCTCGTTCGCCGCGCTCGTCGTGGTCCTCGCCCTGGTGACGCTGACATGACCGCCGTCCTGCTCGTCGCACTCCAGGTCCTCGTGGCGACCGCGGTCACCCCCCTCCTTGTGGGGGTCATGCGCCAGGTCCGTGCCCGCATGGAGGGCCGCGTCGGGCCCGGCCCGCTCCAGCCGTACCGGGACGTCCGGAAGCTCCTCGCGAAGGAGCCGATGCGCGCCGAGGGGTCGAGCATCATCCTCGTCGCCGCGCCCCTCGTCCTGCTCGTGTCCAGCCTTCTCGTCGTGGCCCTCGTCCCCCTCGTGACGACCGCGACGCTGCTCGCCGTCCCCAACGACCTCTTCGTCGTCGTGTCGCTGCTGCTCGTGGGGACCGTGGCGGTCGCCCTCCTAGGGCTGGACGCCGGCACCGCCTTCGGCGGCATGGGCTCCAGCCGGCACATGATGATCGCCGCGCTCGTCGAGCCCACCGTGCTCATGAGCGTGTACGCGCTCTCCATCCCGGTCGGCAGCTCGACGCTGAGCAGGATCGTGGTCACGCGAGGATCCGACGTCGCACGGGTCATCACGCCCGCCGGCCTGCTCGCGGTGGTCGCCCTCGTCGTCGTGGTCCTCGCCGAGACGGGTCGACTCCCCGTGGACAACCCTTCCACCCACCTCGAGCTGACGATGATCCACGAGTCGATGGTCCTGGAGAGCGCCGGCCGGGACCTGGCGTGGCTCGAGGTCGGGTCGTGGCTGCGCCTCACGGCGCTGCTGGGGCTCGTCGTCAACCTGGCGCTTCCGTGGGGGCTCGCCGGCGACGTACGACCGCTGCCCCTTCTCCTGGCGGTCGCGGCGCTCGCCGCCAAGCTCCTCGCGGCCGGTGCCCTGGTCGCGGCCGCGGAGGTCTTCATGGCCAAGGTCCGGCTGTTCAAGGTCCCGGAGCTCCTCGCGGGCTCGTTCGTCCTGGCGTTCCTCGCCGTGACCGCGTCCTACCTGGCGGGATGAGAGATGTTCGCGTCGTTGACTTCGAGCCTCGTGACCACGGCAGCAGGAGTGCTGCTGCTCACAGCCGTGCTGCAGACCTGGCGTCGCTCCGCCGCGGGGGCTGTCCGCCTGCTCGTCGCTCAGGGCCTGGCCCTCGCCACGCTCGTCGCCGCCCTCGGTGCAGGACGGGGAAGCGCGGAGCTGCTCTGGGTCGCCGCGCTCGTGGCCGTGGTGAAGGCGGGCGTCCTGCCCTGGGCCTTGAGCCGTACGGCCACGGGGCGGCTCGCGGACCGCGAGCCCGCCATGAGACCGGCCGTCGGCGTCCTGGGCGCCACAGTGCTCGCCATGTTCGCGTACGCGGTGAGCGACTCGCTGCGCGGCGGGGACCAGACCCCCGCCGGACGGGCACTGCCCGCCGCCGTGGCCCTCGTGCTCATCGGCTTCTGGATCCTCCTCACGCGACACGCGGCGGTGATCCAGCTCGTCGGCTTCCTCGTCCTCGACAACGGGATCGCAGGAGTCGCCTTCCTCACCTCGGACGGGCTGCCTCTCACGGTCGAGCTCGGAGCGACTCTCGACGTGCTCCTCGTGGTCGTCATCCTGCGGGCCCTGACCTCTCGCATGCGCACGCACGGCGGCACCTCCGTCGGTGAGCTGAGGGAGCTGAGGGACTGATGGCCGTGCTGCTCTGGCTCCCCGTCCTGGGCCCCGCCGTCCTTGCCGCACTGCTCGGATGGCGTCACCGCCACCCGTACACGCACGTCGTCCCGGTCGCCGCGGCGCTCCTCGTCCTCGGGTGCGGCGTCGCCCTCGTCGCGCGTCGCGAGGTGATCTCCTCGTGGGTGCTGCGTGCCGACGCGACCGCCTCGTACATGGTCCTCTGCGTCGGCGCCGTAGCCGTCGTCGCGCTGTGGGGCGGCCTGTCGGCCCGGGCGATGGGCGGTCGCAGCGACGCCCTCGTCTGCGCGTTCCTCGCCGCGATGAGCCTCGCCGTCCTGTCCGACAACCTCGGCGTCATGTGGGTCGCGGTGGAGGCCACCACCATCGCGACCGCGTTCCTCGTCGGTCACGCCGGCGACCGGGGTGCGACCGAGGCCGCCTGGAAGTACGTCGTCCTGGGGTCGGTCGGCGTCGCCATCGCGTTCCTCGGGATCGTCCTCCTGTACGCCTCGACGGGCGCGACCCCCACGCTGTCCTGGGCCGCCCTCACCGGCGGCCACGTCGTGCTCTCACCGCACCTCGCTCGCGCCGGCATCGCTCTCGCCGTCCTCGGCTTCGCCACGAAGGCCGGGCTCGCACCCATGCACTCGTGGCTGCCGGACGCGCACTCCCAGGCGCCGGCCCCCGTCTCCGGGCTCATGTCGGGCGTCCTGCTGTCGGTCGCGATGTACGCGATCCTCCGGGTCGAGTCGGTCAGCGCGGCCCACATCGGCGTCGGTCTCGTCCGTGGGCTGCTCGTCGCGGCCGGCCTGCTGTCCCTGGTCGTGGCGTCCCTGCTCACGCTGACCCAGCGCGACTACAAGCGACTCCTCGCGTACTCCTCCATCGAGCACATGGGCGTCATCGCCCTGGGCGTGGGCTCTGGAACCACGCTCGGGCTCGTCGCGGCGCTGCTCCACATCCTGGCGCACGGGATCGTCAAGGCGGCGATGTTCGTCGTCGCCGGCCGGGTGCGCAACGTCACGGGGACGGCGCGCATCGCACGCGTCACGGGCCTCCTGTCCACCCGGCCCGACCTGGGTCGCCAGCTCCTCGTGGGCTCCACGGCACTGCTCGGCTTCCCGCCCCATCTGACGTTCTTCACGGAGGTCGCCGTGCTCGTCGCCCTCGTCCAGGCCCGGCTCTGGTGGGCCGCCGCGGCGGCGGGGGTCCTGCTGCTCGTCGCGTTCGTGGGGATCTCCCGCCAGGTGCTGCGGATGACGCTCGGTACGGCCTCGCCGCACCGCTTCCCACCCGAGCACGCCCTCGTGGACGACCCGCCGAGCCGGCTCCGCAGCACCCCGGTCGCCCTCGCGCTCGTCGCGAGCGCGGTGCTGGGGTTCCTCGCCCTGCCCCTGGCCCCCGTGCTCGAGGCCGCGGCCGCGGCGCTGGGGGTGCGCCCATGACCAGGGTCACCGTGACACGCGATCAGCTGGCCGAGGTCGTGAGCGGCCTCCTCGGCGACGGCAGCCGACTCGTCCTCGTCGCCGCGCACGAGGATCCGGACGGGTTCAGGGTCGTCTACGTCCTCCTCGGCCGCGATCGCACAGAGGTCGTCGTCACGATGCCGCGCGACGACGCCTGGCTGCCGAGCCTGGCCGCCATCAGCTACCCCGCCGGGCGTTTCGAGCGCGAGATCCGCGACCTGTACGGGATCCGGCTCGTGGACCACCCGCTCCCCCACCGCCTCGTCCGCCACGCGCACTGGCCGACCGGGTACCACCCGATGCTCGCCGGGGCCGGTCCCATGCCCGCTCCGGTCGGCGAGGCTTCCTACCCCTTCCTCGAGGTCGAGGGCGACGGCGTGTACGAGATCCCCGTCGGCCCCATCCATGCCGGCCTCATCGAGCCCGGGCACTTCCGCTTCTCCGTCGTCGGCGAGACGATCCTGCGGATGAAGGCCCGCCTGTGGTTCGTCCATCGCGGCGTCGAGAAGCACGCCGAGGGAAGGTCTCTCGAGGAGGTCCTGGCGCTCACGGAGCGCATCTCGGGCGACACGGCCGTCGGCCACTCCCTCGCCTACGCGATGGCCGTCGAGGACGCGCTCGGTGTCAGCGTCTCCGAGGAGGCCCGCCTGGTACGGGCCCAGCTCCTGGAGTGCGAGCGCGTCTACAACCACGTGGCCGACATCGGGGCCATCGTCAACGACGTGGGCTTCAGCATCGTGGCAGCACACACCGCTCGCCTCCGTGAGCAGCTGCTGCGCCACAACGAGCTCGTGACGGGCCACCGGCTCCTTCGCGGCGCGGTCGCGGTCGGAGGCGCCCGGCTGCGGGAGCGGGTCGACACCGATCTCGTCACCAGGGTGGCCGAGGAGGCCGTCGCGCTCGCCGAGCTGGCCACCGGTCACTCCGTCGTCGCGGACCGCCTTCACCGTACGGCCGTGCTGAGTCCCGACAAGGTGCGGCACATGGACGTCCTCGGCTACGTGGCGCGAGCGTCCGGCGTACCGACCGACGCCCGTGCGGACCACCCCTTCGTCGACCTCGGGCCGGCATTCCATGTGGTCACGCATCCAGACGGTGACGTCTGGGCCCGTCTCCTGGTCCGCGTCGGCGAGCTCGAGGTGTCGGCCGCCCTGATCCGGACCATCTCCGATCGGCTCGGTGGGCAGCGTGGCGACCTCGCGACCGTACCCACCGGTGCGGGCGCGGGGTTCGCCGTCGTGGAGGCCTGGCGAGGTCGTCTCTGCCACCGGGTCGAGGTCTCGAACGGCCTCGTGACCCGCCTCAAGGTCGTGGACCCGTCGTGGTTCACGTGGCCGGCGCTCCCCCAGGCCCTCGGCGACACGATCGTCCCCGACTTCCCTCTCGCGAACAAGAGCTTCAACATGAGCTACGCAGGCAACGATCTCTGATCCCAGGCGTCCACATAGCGAGATCTCGTCTTGGGGAGTGGACAAGGTGCTTGCTTTTGGGCGCTTCGGGCACCAATCTTCTGCGTGGTGCCGGTCATAGCACGTCACATGGCCGCCCAGATCGCCTGATCTCGTGTGCCGAGACGGGCAGGGAGGTCTTCTCCCGAACGGCAAT
>DASSQF010000141.1:0-6611 GCA_035702685.1 Propionibacteriaceae bacterium | reverse complement strand
TACACCATCAAGGGCAACGACCGGTCCATGAAGTACCACCTCCCCGAGTCGGGCGGCTACGACCGCACGATCGCCGACGTGTGGTTCAACAGCGAGGAGGCGGCCCAGGCGGCGGGCTTCTCGCGCGCGCAGCGCTGACACCCGGTCACGCACTCACGACGAGCGGTGGTCATCCTCGGATGGCCACCGCTCGTCGCGTCCGGACACGGGCCCTGCGACCTGCGTCACGCTGACAGGTCACGCGAACAGCGTCGCTCCGTACTTGGTCGCGATGAGGACGACGACGCCCACGAGCCACACCGTCACGACGGCCGCATCGAGTCCCAGCCTCAACGCAGCCTGGGCACGCTGGTGAGCCCTCTCCGAGAGGAACAGGTTGTTGTCCCGGAGGTTCACGTGGGTGAGCGACGTGAACACCAGTGTCGTCGACAGCGTGACGAGCAGGCACCACGGGCACAGGGCCCCGATGACGTACAGCGCCTGGAAGAAGAGCCAGTAGGCGAAGATGACGCCCAGCGTGTAGACGACCTGCGCCGCCAGCATGAACCCGCGCGGGAAGCGCACCCTCGCGAGGCTCGCGACCGCGATCGTGATGACGACCGGCTCTGCCAGCAGGCCCAGGTAGGCGTTCGGGAACCCGAACAGGTGCGCCTGCCAGGAGGCGCCGACCGTGCCGCAGCTGATGCGCGCGTTGATGTTGCACGCGAGGTTCGCCGCCGGGTCCTTCGCCAGGGCGATCGCGTCCACCGAGAGGACGAAGGACGCGAGGAGGCTGAGGCAGGCTGAGACGAGCATCGTGGAGAAGATCCACGTGTTCGACTGCCGGAAAGCATGGAACCTCTCGAGCCAACCGCTCACTTCGCGGCCTCGACCGCTGTCTTGAGGGTGCCGGCCGTGTACAGGTCGCCCTTGAAGACGGTCCCATTGATCTTCACCGTCGGGGTGCTCGTGATGCCGTCCGCGAACGCGGCCTGGTTGGACTTGTTGACGAAGTCGAGGTTGGGCTTGTTCGCGAAGGTGGCGATGACGCCGTCGCTGACGCCCGCCGACCGAGCGAGGTCGGCGATCTGCGCGTCGGTGAGGCCACCGGACCCCTCAGCGGGCTGCTGTGCGTACAGGGCCGAGTCGAAGGCGAGGGCGGCGCTCGGCTGCTGCTTCGCGACGGTCGCGAACGCGTCAGCGGCACGCGTGGAGTACTTCGTGCCGCTCGACGACGAGTCGAGGAAGTTCATGAGGTGGAAGACGACCTTGACCTGCCCGGCGTCGACCATCGCCTTGAGGTCGGTCGACTGGGCGCGCTCGAACTGCCCGCAGTATGGGCACATGAAGTCCTGGTAGATGTCGACGGTCACCGGCGCCGATTCGGAGCCGATGGCGAGCGCGTACGAGCCCGTCGCGGCGGCCTTCTTGTTCAGCGCGGGCACGACGACGACGGCCAGGATCGTGGCCAGCGCGACGACGACGACCCCGAGGATGCCGAGACCGATGCCCCGGCGGATCTTCGCCTCGCGCTCCTCCTGCTCCCGCGCCTGGCGCATGAGCTCTCGCTGGCTGGCGGCGGCGGCACGGTCGGTACCGGGCGTGCTGACTGTCGGGGCGCCGCTGAGCGTGCGCTTCTTCTTCGTGGTGTGTGGCATGGCGATGTCCTTGCGTCCGATGTGTCTGGTCCGGCTCGCGGGCAGGGGTCGAGGACGGCGCGCGCCGGAGGGTCAGGTCCTCAGAGGGAGCAGGACGGTGGGCCGCGCCGTACGTGCGGGCGACCCGCGGAGCGGATGCTCCGGACAGGCACAGGAACCATGGCCGGCCGCCGCAGGTCCACGACGATCCCCGTGGCAGCCGCCACGACGAGACGGAACCTGCGCGCGAACCAGTGGCGAAGGTCGGCGAGCGCACGACGTACGTGCAGCGCGACGCCGAAGGCCGCCAGGAGGGCAAGGACGCCGAGGACCAGCGCGGTGACGGACGCCGTCAAGGCGACCTGGGCGACGAGGTGGTACGAGGACGCAGGCGCGTAGCTGCCGTGGGGGCAGTCCGGCGCCACCGCGAAGATCCCCAGGCTGGTGCCGAGGGAGGCCGACACCGGGCCCGACTCGACGCAGTGGGGCAGGGTGCGGGCCAGAGCGAGACGTGCGAGCGGAGACAGGACTCCCTGGACGCCGAGCATGACGAGCACGAGCGAGCCCATGACACGGGCCACGCGTTGCGTCGTCATCACTCCTCCTCGGTCTGCCGTCGACTGTACGTGTCCCATGATGCGGCCTCGCACACCGGATCTCGAAAGTCGGGCCCACTCCTCACAAAACGCTGTCCTCAAGGGCTTTGTCGTGTGAACGTCCCAGGAGGTCACCATGCCCGTCGCGCCCACACCCGCCACCCTCTGGGTGGCTGCCGCCCCCTTCCGCTACTACGTCCACCACCTCGTGGGGGCTACAGGACTTCCCTGGCAGGTCATCGCCGCGGTGGCGGGACTGCCGCAACAGCAGGTCCGCACCCTGCTGTTCGGTCGTGGTGGCCGCCTTCGGCCGAGGCTCAGCCCGTACGCCGCACGGCGGCTCATCGCCCTCGACCCGGTCCGCCTGCGACGGCTCAAGGTCCGTGACTCCCTCATCCCCCTGGCGACCGACATGGCGCGCGCGCTGCGCGCGGACGGCATGGGTTTGACCGAGCTGGCCGAGCGCGTCGGGGTCGACAGCGGCACGATGAGCCACCTTCTCGAGGGTGGAGGCCTGTGCAGCCGCGCGACGGACATCATGCTGCGCCTCACCTGCATCGAGCGTGGGCTCCTCCTGGAGCATGAGGCGCGTGAGGCGGCGTAACACGAGCGCGACCCGCGCCGTCGTTACGATGCGCTCGTGACCCCGCTGCTGCGCGCCATCCTCTCGGTGGCCCTGTGCAGCGGGTCCGCGGCCCTCCTCGCTCCGTGGCTCCTTCGCCGCGCCACCGAACCAGAGCTCGAGCCCGGCGAGGCGAAGATCCCGTACGCAGCCCTCGCCACCCGCCGTACGGCCGTGGCCGCGGCCGCATGGGCCGGCGCTCTGGCGCTCGTCGCGGTCCTCGCCGTGGAGCCCGCACGGCTCGGCCCGTGGCTGGTCCTGGCCGTCGCAGGGGCCCTGGCCAGCGTGGTGGACATCGCGACGACCTGGATCCCCCGGCGCTGGCTGCACCTCGCGTGGCTGGCCGCCGCGCTCGCCGTGGTCGGGTCCGCCTGGTCCGTCGGCGACTGGTCCGGTGTCCTGCGAGCGGCGTTGGGGCTGGCGGTGATCGGAGGCGCGTACGGGCTCGTCTACCTGCTGTCCCTGTGGCTCGACCGGGGGTTCTTCGGCCTGGCCGACGTGCGGCTCGGCGTGCTCACGGGCATGGTCTCGGGCTGGCGATCGGTCCCCACGGCCACGTCCGCGCTGGTGCTGGGTTCGCTCGTCGGCGCTCTCTGGGGGGTCGCGAACCTGCCGAGACAGCGCGACGTGCCGTACGCGTACGGTCCGGGGATCGTGCTCGGTCCGTACGGGGTCCTGCTGATCACCCTGGTCACCGGGCGCTGACGAGGCGTCAGACGTTCTGCGTCGCGTCGATCCAGTCGTCGAGCAGCGCTGCCGCGCTTCCGGAGTCGACCGCCTCGGCGACCACCGCGAGGTGCTCGGCGACCTGGTCGGCCACCGGTCGACCCGTATCGGGACCGGCGTAGGCCATGAGAGCGGCCGCCGCGTTGAGCAGGACGATGTCGCGCACCGGCCCTTCGGCCCCACCGAGCACGTCCCGGACGACACCCGCGTTGTGCGCCGGGTCGCCGCCGACGAGGTCGGTCCGCGAGGCAGGTGAGAGCCCCAGTGCGGCCGGGTCGAGGACGTCCTCGTGGCTCTCGCGGCCGGAGATCATCCAGACGCGTGACGTGGTGGTCGTCGTCAGCTCGTCCAGCCCGTCGCCCCCGTGGAAGACCAGGCCCCGGTTGCCGCGTTCGGCGAGGACGCCGGCCATGAGCGCCGCCATGCGCTCGTCCGCCACTCCGACCGCCTGCGCCTCGGGCCGGGCAGGGTTCGCGAGCGGGCCGAGGAAGTTGAAGACGGTCGCGATCCCCAGCTCGCTGCGCGCGGTCGCCGCGTAGCGCAGCGCCTGGTGGTACAGCGGCGCGAAGAGGAACACGATGCCGGTGCGCTCGAGGACGGCTGCCTGTGCGGCCGGGGGGACGTCGAGCCGCACCCCGAGCGCCTGGAGGACGTCGGCGGTGCCGCACAGCGAGGAGGCGGCCCGGTTCCCGTGCTTGACGACCTTGGCGCCCGCGGCCGCGGCCACGATGGCCGCCATCGTCGAGACGTTCACGGTGTGGGCCCGGTCGCCACCCGACCCGACGATGTCAACCGCCTCACGGTCCAGCGTGATCGGCGTGGCGTGGTCGAGCATGGACTCGGCCAGCGCGAGGAGCTCACCGACCGTCTCCCCCTTGGCGCGGAGCGCCACGACGAAACCGGCGATCTGTACGGGCGTGGCCTCGCCAGCCAGCACCTGGTCCATCGCCCAGGCGACGTCGGCCCGATCGAGGTCCTGCCGCCGCACGAGCGTGGTGAGGACCTCGCCCCAGGTCGCCATGCGTCAGGCCTTGGCGGCGACGCCCGCGTGGCGCAGCAGCTCGGCGACGACCTCGGGGAGCTTCACGGGGTCGAGCGGGTAGCCGACGATGGCCTCGGCCCCGCTCCACGCGGCGAGCCACGCGTCCTGGGGCCGCGCCACGAGCAGGAGGATCAGCGGGCAGTGCGGGATCTCGTCCTTGAGCTGCTTCGCGACGCCCATGCCGCCCGCCGGCACCGCCTCGCCGTCGAGGATGCACAGGTCGTACGAGGAGGTCTCGAGCGCCTTGATGACCGCCGCCTGGGTCGCCGTGTCGAACACCTCGATCTCGGGGAGGTCGGAAGCCACGCGCTTGCCCAGTGCGAGTCGCACCTGCTCCCGCACCATGCGGTCATCGGAGTACAGGAGCACCTTGGCGGTCGCGGTCATTCGTCAGTCCTCGTATCGGGTGGCAGTGGCTGCATCGTAGCGCCGGAGACGGTCGCCGCCTGCGTCGCGCCGGCCTCCTGAGCACGACCCTCGACGGGCTCTTCCTGCCTCGATCGGGCGCGCTCCTCCCGGTCGAGCTGTCGGTCCACGCGACGCGCCTCGCGCTGTGACTCGTGGTACCAGCCGAGGAAGAGGGCGGACATGACGGCGAGGGCGGTGAAGTCACCTGTGGCCCAGAGGATGGCACCGGCCCAGTACTGGTCGGACATCGGGCTCGGACCCCATGCGCGCGGGAAGGACAGGTACCAGTCGCCCGCGAGGAGCGTCTTCGACCCCATGATCATGGTCCCGATGAAGGCGTGGAACGGCATCGTGAGGAAGAACAGGAGGATGCGGATCGGGTACGGCACCTTCCACGGGGTCGGGTCCGGCCCGACGAGCGGCATGAAGAACGCGCTGCCGGCGGCGAGCAGCCAGAGGTGCAGGAGGTCGTGCAGCACGTCGTTGCGGAGGGTCAGCCCGTACAGGCCGTTCGTGTAGAGGACGAACGGCATGAGGATCATCGCCGCGGTCGTCAGCGGCGGGAACAGCACGATGCGGGCCAACCGGGACCCGACGAGCCACAGCAGCCCGGCCCGGAGCCGGCGGGGAAGGGTCCGCAGTGCGAGCGTCACGGGTGCCCCCTGCGCGAGCGCGACCGGGATCGTCATCGACAGCATCATGTGCTGGACCATGTGCACGCTGAAGAGGACGGTGTCGTACGCCCCCAGCGGCCCGACCGTCGCGTAGGCGAGCTGGAGGCTCCCGAGCAGCCAGGAGGCTGTACGGCCGAGGCTCCACGCGTCCCCACGTCGGCGGAGCACCAGGACGCCCCACAGGTAGGCTCCGACGAGGACGACGAGCAGCGGTCCGGCGACCCAGTCCCACTCCCAGTCCGTCACCAGACCGAGCAGCGTCAGGGGCTGGACGTCGCCCGGATCGGTCGCGTGGACCGGGAGGGGCCAGATCGGCATCCGTCCATCATGCCAGGGGTACCCCCGCCTCAGACCGGCCCGAACCGGGCGCGTAACATGTCGCGCCGAGGTGGCATCGCAACGCCTTCCTGTGCTCATAATGTGCCGTGGCGAACACCCAGACTGCGGATGCCTTTCCGGCGGAGTCCCTCAACCCCATCGCGGGGCCCAGGCTGCGCGGCGTCCCGGGTCGGCCCGACATGGTGGCCGTCGGGACGATCATCTGGCTCGCCAGCGAGCTGATGTTCTTCGCCGCGCTGTTCGCCGCCTTCTTCACGATCCGCAATGTCACGAACGCGGCCGCCGCGCCGGGGACCACGTCGCTGTGGTCGTGGGGCCACAGCCTCCTCGACATCCCGTACGCCGGTGTCAACACGCTCATCCTCGTGGCGAGCTCGGTCACCTGCCAGCTGGGCGTGCACGCCGCGGAGCACATGCGGGCCTCACGCACCGGCAGCGTGTTCCAGGTCCTCAAGTGGGGGATGCGCGAGTGGTACACGCTCACGTTCGTCATGGGCGCCGTGTTCGTCTCCGGGCAGGTGTGGGAGTACTTCAACCTCTTCCACGAGGGCCTCACGCTCTCCTCGAACGTCTACGGGTCCCTGTTCT
>DASSQF010000140.1:0-40165 GCA_035702685.1 Propionibacteriaceae bacterium | reverse complement strand
CAGCCTGCTCCATGCCGCCCCTGGGAGGCTTCCCCGGGCTGAAGACCGCGGCACCCACTTCCGGAGACGTCTTCACGAGCTGGCCGCCCTGCACGTTGTTGAGCGTCACCTTGAGGTTCATGCCGGCCTGGACCGTGTCCGCGCCGCCCTCGGTGCCGCACAGGGTGACGCACGCCTCGCGGGAGTCGGCGACGTTGAGCGCCCACGACGACTCGACGTACAGCGACGCCCCGTTGGTGAAGCGGACGAACCCGAAGGCGGAGTCCTCGACCGTGTACGTGGCGGGGTCCCAGGGCCCCATCATGTTGCCCTCGGGCTTGTCGCCGAGCTTGTGGTTGACCACTCCGGTGACCGAGGCCACGTCGTAGTTGTCCATGTACCAGAGCGCCAGGTCGATGGCGTGGCCGCCGAGGTCGATGAGCGGGCCGCCGCCCTGCTTCTCCTTGTCGGTGAAGACCCCCCAGGTCGGTACGCCGCGTCGACGTACCGCGTGCGCCTGTGCGGCGTAGACCTCACCGAGACGGCCCTCCTGGATGGCCCGGTGGAGGAACTGGTTCTCGGGGCGGAACCGGTTCTGGAACCCGACCGACAGCTTCTTGCCTGTGCGCTCGGCCGTCTCGACCATGCGGCGCGCGTCCGCGCCGGTGATAGCCATGGGCTTCTCCACCAGCACGTGCTTGCCGGCCTCGAGCGCCGCACAGGTGATCTCCGCGTGGCTGACGTTCCACGTGCAGACGTGGATGACGTCGATGGAGTCGTCGGCGAGCAGCTCCCGGTAGTCGGTCGTCGTGTACGCGTCCGCGGACCCGTACTGCTCCTTCGCCTTCTCGGCCTTGTCGATCTCGAAGTCGCAGAAGCCGACGACCTCGCAGAGGTCGCTGTGGGCGGCAAGGCCGGGGAGGTGCTTGCCGGTCGCGATGAAGCCGAGGCCGACGATGCCGATGCGTAGCGTGGTCATGGGTGTCCTCTCGGGATCTCAGACGGTCGCCGAGGCGAGCCGGTGCGCGGGGTCGCCGATGAGCGGACGCAGCGTCGCGTAGGCGATGTCCAGGCCTTCGAGGATCTTCTCCGGGGTGCCGCCCCAGACCGGGTCCTCGTGCTCCACCGACAGGGTGCCCGTGAAGCCGGCGCCGTCGAGCGCCTCGACGACCTCACGCCACGGGACGACGCCGTGACCCGGCACCCGGTACCGCCACCAGCCCATGTCCCAGGGCCTGCCGTTCTTGTTGACCAGGCCGTAGACCCCGTACCGGTTGAGCTTCTCGGGGAACAGCTCGAGGTCCTTCGCCTGGGCGTGGACGATGTACGGCGCGAAGTCGCGGATCGTGGTGAGCGGGTCGATGCCGATCCACGTGAGGTGGGACGGGTCCCAGTTGAGGTACAGGCCGAGCGTGGTCGTCATCCACTCCCACAGCTCGGGGGAGTACGCGATGTTGCCCGGGTAGCCGTCGGGGTGCCACCCCTCCATGACGCAGTTCTCGACGATGAGCCGGACGCCGCGCTCACCCGCGTAGTCGACGAGCTCGGGGAAGATCCGCTCCGCCTCGGCCATGTTCTCGACGACCGACTTCGTCACGTCGCGGCCGAGGAACGTACCCACGTACGGGATGTGCAGCGACTCGGCCGCGTCGATGACGTGCTTGAGGTGCGTACGGACCTCCGCGCGGTGCTCGAGGTCCACCGCGAGGTTGTTGGCGTAGTACGCCAGGGACGAGATCTCGAGCCCGGTGCGCTCGAGGAGCGCGCGCGTGGCGTCGGCGTCAGCCTCCGACCAGGTGGCGACGGGCAGGTGCGAGGACTGGAAGGGCCGGCCCTCCGCGGCGGGCCAGCAGGCGACCTCGAGGCACTCGTACCCCTGGCCGGACGCGTACTCCGCGATCCGGTCGAGCGAGAGCATCGGCAGGGCAGCCGTGAACATTCCGAGCTTCATGTTTCTCCTGGGCAGACCAGTGGCGCCGAGACCAGGCCTCGGCGCCACCGATCGATGTGTGCGTGTGTGTCAGTCAGCCGCGAGCGGGTTCCAGTCAGCCGGCATGGGCTCGACCTCAGGGACCGTCGACGTCAGGGTAATCGTCTCACCCGACTCGACGCCCTTCTCCACGGAGAGCATGATTTCCAGAACGTGGTACGCGAGGTCGGCCTGCGCGCGAGGACGGATGCCCTCCTTGGCCGAGCGCACCATGTCCACGAGTCCGATGCCACGACCCATGCCCGCCTCGGGGACCTCGATCTCCTCGACGACCTTGCCGCCCTTGTGGGTGACGACCTTGCCGTGGTGGAAGTTGGGGTCCGGCGCGACGATGACGCCGTCGGTGCCCTGGAACTCCAGGAAGCCGTGGCGGTTGAGGCCGGAGTCGAACGTCAACAGGACGATCGAGGTGGCGCCGGACGCGTGACGCAGCAGCGCACGGATCGTCGTCGGGACCTCGACGTCGAACTTCGTCCCCGCCTTGGGGCCGGACATGACCTCGCGGACCTCGCGGGCCTTGCCGCCGCCTGCGGTGACGCTGACGACCGGGCCGAGGGCCAGCACGAGGGCCGTGAAGTAGTACGGGCCGATGTCGAGGGTCGGGCCCGCGCCCACCTGGAAGAGGAACTCGGGTCCCGGGTGCCACAGGTCGGGGCCGGGCTGCTGCATGATCGCGACGGCGCCCATCGGGGTGCCGATCTCGCCGCTGCGGATCTTGCGGAGCACGGTCTGGAAGCCCGGTCCGAACACCGTGTCAGGGGCGCAGCCGACGACGACGCCGTGCTCCTTGGCCTCGTCGAGGATCTGCTTGGCGCCCTCGAGGTTGAGGCCGAGCGGCTTCTCGCTCCACACGTTCTTGCCGGCGCGGATCGCCTTGAGCGAGACGTCGATGTGGTTCTGCGGGTTCGTGATGTTGATCACGTACTCGACGTCCGGGTTGTCGTAGATGATGTCCGACCCCTCGGGGCCTGGGACGCCGTGCTTCGCGATCCCGTACTCCTCGCCCTTCTCCGTCGCCCGCTCCTCGATGAGGTCGGAGATCGCGACGATCTCCAGCTCGGGGTAGGTGGCGATGTGGCTGAGGTACTGCGGCGAGATGTTCCCGGCGCCGACGACTCCGACCTTCGCGGTCACTTCTTCTCCTTCAGGTAGTCGATGCTGGCGGCCGACTCGGCCACCGCGTCAGAGGCGATGTCGAACTCGAGGACCCACGTGCGGTCGGGGCTGGCCTCGAGGATCGGGGGGATGTTCATGGCGCCGGTGCCGAGCACCACGTTGCTCACGCCGTGACCGCCCTCGATGGGGCCGTCCTTGACGTGGAGGTGGGTGATCCGGTCGCCGTACTTCTCGAACAGGGACAGCGGGTCGACGCCGCCCGCGGCGGCCCAGTACGTGTCGAGCTCGAGGACCGTACGGGGGTCCAGCAGGGAGACGAAGTGGTCGTACGCCAGCTCGCCGTCGATGCGCGGGGCGATGAACTCCCAGTCGTGGTTGTGGAAGCCGATCTTGATCCCCGCCGCGTCGAACGCGTCGACCTGGGCGTTGATCGCGGCGGCGAACCCGGCGAGGGAGTCGGCCGAGCTGAACGCGTCGCGGGGGACGGGTCCGGGCTGGAAGACGGTGCGGACACCGAGGGCCTTGGCGGCGGCGAGCACGGCTTCGGGGTTCTCGACGATGTTCGCGTGGGCGCTGCCGGCCTTGAGACCGGCAGCGGCGAGAGCGTCGGGGAGCCAGTCGAAGTGCTCGATGCCGAAGGGCTCAACCTCGTCGACGCCCATGGCGGCGACGGCTGCGAGTGTGCCGTCCCTGTCGGCTTCGAGGGCATCGCGGAGTGTGTAGAGCTGGATGCTGATCGTGGGCATCGAAAGAACGCCTCCTTGCGTCGGTAGTGCTCGAACGTTACCGCCGTTCTACTGACTTACAGGTCAGAAAGCAAAGACTTGTCCGGAGATCGGGCACCCTGCCGTACGCGGCTCCGAGGGCTTCCGTTGTCCGTTCCGTAGGCTGGACTGGTGCCCGACTGGTTCACAGAGTCGTTCCGCGCCGAGTTCGACCGCCAGGCGGCGGCGATCGGCAGGTTCAACCTCGCCGTCTTCGGCAAGACCGGGACGGGGAAGTCGACTCTGATCAACGCGGTCTTCGGGACCGAGGTCGCCAAGACCGGCATCGGTCAGCCGGTCACGCAGGGCAGCCACCTGTACGTGGACCGGCACGGCACGCTCGGCATCTTCGACACCCAGGGCCTCGAGATCGGGCGCGACGACGCCGCGCTCGTCCGTGAGCTGCGCGACGTCGTCACCGGCCTCCGCAAGAAGCCGCTCTCCGAGCAGATCCACTGCGCGTGGTACTGCGTGCGCGGCATGGACCGCCGGTTCGAGGACGCGGAGGCCAGGTTCGTGCGGACCCTCGCCGACCTCGACATCCCGGTGCTCCTCGTGCTCACGCAGGTGCCCCGGCGCGACAACCAGTACCACCCCGACGCGGTCGCCCTCGCCCGCCACATCGAGTCGCTCCAGCTGCCGATCCTCGGCGGACGTCCGTTCATGACCTACGCGATGAGGGACCAGTTCTCTGGTCAGCCGCCCTACGGCTTGAGCGAGCTCGTGCACGCCACGTTTCAGGTTGTTCCCGAAGCCGTCCAGGCGGCGCTCGTCGCTGCGCAGCGCGTTGACCTCGATGCCAAGGCACGTGCTGCGCAGGCTTTCATCGGTGCGACGGTGACCGCGTCCGCAGCCGCGGCCGCCAGCCCCATCCCGTTCTCCGATGCGGCGCTGCTCGTACCGCTGCAGCTCGCGATGATGGCGCGGATCGCCCAGCTGTACGGCATGGGCGTCGACAAGGCCGGCATCGCGGCCGTCGCGTCCACCGCGATCGCGACCTCGGCCGGCCGGGCCAGCTTCACCTCCTTGCTCAAGCTCATCCCCGGCGCGGGCTCGGTCGCCGGCGGCGTCATCAGCGCGTCCGTCGCGTCGACGTTCACGTTCGCGATGGGCCAGGCCTGGCTCGCCGTGTGCCAGAAGTCGGCGGGCGGCTCGCTCCCGAGCCTGGGCGGGGTCGTCGACTCGAAGGCGCTGCACGACCTGTTCATGAGCGAGTTCCGCCGCCGCATCCCGGGGATGCGCACCGCGTAGGCGGCGTTGCTCAGCCCAGGACGGCCGCCGGGTCCACCCGTACCGGCCGGTCCGTCTCGGCCGCCTCCGTCATCGCGAGCGCGAGGAGCTGGTCGGTGCACGCGTCGAGAAGCGGGTACGGCTCGGGGCCCTCGCCGTCCACCCAGGCGGCCATGCGCGTCAGGAGCTCGGCGATCCCCAGCTCGTCGTCGGTCCAGCGCTGCAAGGGCCAGGGGTTGCGCCAGTACACGTCGTCGCCGAGCGCGATGTGGTCGGTCGCGTAGCCGTTCTGGTCGAGGTCGTGGCCCGTCTGCCGGCGCGAGAAGGACGTGCGTGTGATCGTCGTCGCGTCGACGAGCCGCACGACGGTCTCGTCGGAGAGCTCGCCGTGGCTGCCCCGCACGAGCAGGCGGCGTGTCCGGAGCAGGTTCCGGGTCTGGTTGTCCGTGAAGTCGTACAGCCCGCTGCGTGCGTCGCCGAAGTCGAGCGTGGCCAGGGTCGTCGTCGCCTCGTGCGGCTCGAGGTCGCCGGTCCAGCCGCCGCGGTTGAGCGGGTCCACGAGCGGCGCGACGAAGCGCGAGGCCCGTACGGTCGCCGCCTCGACCCCGACGCCCAGGAACCGCCGCAGCAGCGACACCGCGTGGTACAGCTGCGTGCTGGACACGTGGACCTGGCCGACCTGCCCGACCAGCCCGCCACGTACGGCCGCCAGACGCGCGGCGTGCAGCGGCATGAGGTGGTACTGCTCGGCGACCTGAACCATCCCCGCGCCACCGACCGAGCGCCACAGCGACGCGACCTCCTCGGACGAGCCCGCGGGCGGCGTCTCCGCGAGGACCGGGAGGCCACGGTCGACGAGGTCCTGGACGACAGTCGGCGTCACGGCGACGGGCGTGGAGGTGACGACGAAGTCGACGGCCCGGTCGCGCAGCAGCGCGTCGAGGGACTCGAACGCGGGTACGGGCAGGGCCCTGGGCCGCCGCGTCACCACGCCTACGCAGTCGATGCCCTCCAGGCCTGCGGCGACGTTCCAGAAGATGGCGGAGCGGAAACCGGACCCGACGACGGCGAAGCTGGTCACCGGCTCAACCTAGCCGGGCCGGGCTGGTGCGGTGTACGGACGCCGCAGCAGGGCCTATCTGGATGGGGTGCGATCGTGCGCCGGCGCAGCCGCTCGCTGCACGTATTCACGCTTGCGGGCCCGGGATCCGCCTGCCGCGTCCCGACCAGCGCGATAATGCCCCTTGCTGACTCCTCCAGAACCCCACTGGGGTATGGGCAGCGGCGAGGCCGCCTGGTGGGATGGACCTCATGACGCGAACGATCGGTGTGACCGAGGTCGTGCTCCGAGACGCCCACCAGAGCCTCATCGCCATCCGCATGGCGATGGAGGACATGGTCGGCGCCTGCGAGGACATCGACCAGGCTGGCTACTGGAGTGTGGAGTGCTGGGGCGGTGCGACGTACGACGCCTGCATCCGCTACCTGAACGAGGACCCGTGGGAGCGTCTGAGGACCTTCCGGAAGCTCATGCCGAACTCGCGGCTGCAGATGCTGCTGCGCGGCCAGAACCTCCTGGGCTACCGCCACTACGAGGACATGGTCGTCGAGAAGTTCGTGGAGAAGTCCGCCGAGAACGGCATGGACGTCTTCCGCGTGTTCGACGCCCTCAACGACCCGCGCAACATGGCGAAGGCCATGGCTGCGGTGAAGAAGACCGGCAAGCACGCGCAGGGGACCATCTGCTACACGATCAGCCCGCTGCACACGACCGAGGGCTACATCAAGCTGGCCGGCCAGCTCCTGGACATGGGTGCCGAGTCCATCGCTCTCAAGGACATGGCCGCGCTGCTCCAGCCCCAGCCTGCGTACGACATCGTCAAGGGCATCAAGGACACGTACGGCGACGTGCAGGTCAACGTCCACTGCCACGCGACGACCGGCGTCACGCTGGTCAGCCTCATGAAGGCGATCGAGGCCGGCGCTGACGTCGTCGACACCTCGATCTCGTCGATGTCGCTCGGCCCGGGCCACAACCCCACCGAGTCGCTCGTCGCCATGCTCGAGGGCACCGAGTACACGACGAACCTCGACCCCGAGCGCCTGGTGCGGATCCGCGACCACTTCGCCGCCGTGCGTCCCAAGTACAAGGCGTTCGAGTCGGCGACCCTCGTCGACACGGACATCTTCTCCAGCCAGATCCCCGGCGGCATGTTGAGCAACATGGAGTCGCAGCTCAAGCAGCAGGGCGCCGGTGACCGCATCAAGGAGGTCATGGCCGAGGTTCCCCTCGTCAAGGCCGACTCCGGTCACCCGCCGCTGGTCACGCCGTCCAGCCAGATCGTCGGCACCCAGGCCGTCTTCAACGTCCTCATGGGCCGGTACAAGGTCATGACCGGCGAGTTCGCCGACCTCATGCTCGGCTACTACGGCGAGTGCATCGGCCCCCGCAACCCCGAGGTCGTCGAGATCGCGCGCCAGCAGGCGAAGAAGGAGCCGATCACGGTCCGCCCGGCCGACCTGCTCACGCCCGAGTGGGACGCGCTCGTCGAGGCCACGTCGAAGCTCGAGGGTGTCGACGGGTCCGACGAGGACGTGCTGACGTACGCGATGTTCCCGACCGTCGCTCCCGGGTTCTTCAAGACCCGCGACGAGGGCCCGAAGAACGTCGGCAAGACGCCTGAGCAGATGTCCGCCGAGAAGGATGCCGCCAAGGGCGCGTCGAACGCGGTCACCGGGCCTATCACCTACAAGGTCTCACTGGGTGGGCGCGACCACAGCGTCACCGTCGAAAGGGCATGAGCATGGCCAAGACCAAGGTCAAGTCGATGGCGGAGCGCATCGAGGAGACGCACCAGGCGCGTCTCCGCACGCGGCTCGGCGGCGGCGAGGACAAGCTCCAGAAGCAGCGCGACAAGGGCAAGATGACGGCGCGCGAGCGTCTCGACGCCCTGCTCGACGAGGGGACGTTCCAGGAGATCGGCCTGTTCCGCAAGAACCGTACGGTCACGTTCGGGATGGACAAGGCCGACATGCCCGCCGACGGTGTCGTCACCGGCTCGGGGGCCGTGCTGGGCCGCCCGATCCACGTGGCCAGCCAGGACTTCACCGTCATGGGCGGCTCCGCGGGCGAGACCCACTCCATGAAGGTCGTCGACATGATGGAGTCCGCGCTCAAGTGCGGCACCCCGTTCGTGTTCATCAACGACTCCGGAGGCGCCCGGGTCCAGGAGGGCATCGACTCGCTGTCCGGGTACGGCCAGGTCTTCTACGCGAACGTCAAGCTGTCGGGCGCCGTGCCGCAGATCTCGATCATCTGCGGTCCCTGCGCGGGCGGCGCGGCGTACTCGCCGGCGCTGACCGACTTCGTCATCCAGACCCGCAAGGCCCACATGTTCATCACGGGCCCGAACGTCATCGAGCAGGTCACCGGTGAGAAGGTCACCCAGGACGGGCTCGGCGGCGCCGACACCCACATGGCGATCTCCGGCGTCAACCACTTCGTGGCCGACGACGACGCGCAGGCGATCCTCATCGCGAAGAAGCTCCTGAGCTTCCTGCCGAGCAACAACACCGAGGACGCCCCGATCGTCGACCCCGACCCGTACGTGGAGCCGGACGAGACGATGGCGGACCTCGTCCCTGTCGAGGGCACGAAGGGCTATGACGTCCGTACGGTCATCGCGCGGCTCGTCGACCACTCGGACTTCCTCGAGGTCCAGGCCGGGTACGCGATGAACATCGTCGTCGGCTTCGCCCGCATCAACGGCCGCAGCGTCGGCATCGTCGCGAGCCAGCCGAACGTCATGGCCGGTGTCCTCGACATCAACGCCTCCGACAAGGGCTCGAAGTTCATCCGCTTCTGCAACGCGTTCAACATCCCGATCGTCACGCTCGTCGACGTCCCCGGCTTCCTGCCGGGTGTCGCCCAGGAGCACGGCGGCATCATCCGCCACGGCGCGAAGATGCTGTACGCCTACGCGGCGGCCACGGTCCCGAAGATCACCGTCGTCCTGCGCAAGGCGTACGGCGGCGCGTACATCGCCATGGCGTGCAAGGACCTCGGCGCCGACCAGGTGTTCGCCTGGCCGACCGCGGAGATCGCGGTCATGGGTGCCGAGGGTGCGGCTGCCGTCGTCTTCAGGCGCGAGATCGACGCGGCCGAGGACCCTGAGGCCCGCCGCCAGGAGCTCGTGGAGGAGTACCGCAACACCTTCTCCACGCCGTACGTGGCGGCCGCTCGCGGTCTCGTCGACGACATCATCAACCCGGCGGACACCCGTCGGAAGGTGACGATGGCGCTCGAGCTGCTCGTCAACAAGCGTGAGCTGCGGCCGGCCAAGAAGCACGGCCTCGGGCCGGTGTGATCGCATGACCACCGACACGAACGCCGAGCTCCTCGAGCTCGTACGAAGCCTCTCCGAGCGCGTCGAGTCGCTGGAGACCGAGGTCAAGAGCCTCCGGCTGCTGTGCAACGACGAGGTGTCCGAGGACGTCCTCGTGGCCATCGCGGCAGCCGTGGCGGCCTACCTCGGCCACCGCGCGCGCAAGCGTCAGGCCAGGTTCACCCGCAGCACCAGCGAGTGGCAGTCGGCGACGCGACGCAGCCAGCTCAACCACGCACCCATCCACCTGCGATAAGGACAGACATGAAACTCAAGGTGACCGTCAACGGTGTCGCGTACGACATCGAGGTGGATGTCGAGGAGAACGAGAAGCCTCAGCTCGGGCCGATCGTCATCGGGGGCAGCGGGGCGAGCGCTCCGCAGACGGCGTCCGTGCCGGCCTCCGTGGTCAACGGCGTGACCGCGCCGCTGTCCGGCTCGGTGTCGAAGATCCTCGTCGCCGAGGGCGACGAGATCAAGGCGGGCCAGGTCCTGGTGGTCCTCGAGGCCATGAAGATGGAGACCGAGATCACGGCCCCGGCCGACGGCAAGGTCAAGGCTCTGCTCGTCACGCAGGGCGAGTCCGTCCAGGGTGGTCAGGCGCTCGTCGAGTTCGAGTGACGTACTGCTGAGGCCCGCACCGGATCCGTCCGGTGCGGGCCTTTCGCTGCCTGGGTGCGGGTGTGGCGTCAGTTGGTGACGAGCGAGTCGGGCAGGTGCGGGGTCCAGTTCACGCGGAGCGCCCGGCAGCTCTGGAACTCGGGCGAGTCCTCGTACACGGTCAGGCTCGTGTTGTGGATCTCCACCCAGCCCGGCATCTCCCTGATGCCGAGGAACTCCCGGAACAGGAACTGGGAGAAGTAGCCGTGGCTCACGAGCGCGACGGTCGCGTCCTCGTCGTTGCGCCCGCGGATGTCGGCGACGAGGCTGCGGGCCCTGTTCGTCGGCCCGTCGGTCTCGTTCTCCACGGGACCTGTCCACCAGCCCTTCGACGTGGCGCCGAGGGGGAGGGCTAGCCGCTCGCACAGCTCGAAGAGCTCGTCCGCTGTCGCGCCGGGGTGAGGGACCCTCTCGTCGTTCCCGTCGAGGTCGAACGGGCCGCCCACCTCGAACAGGTCGGTCCGCCCGATCACGGGCAGGTCGAGCGCCTCGGCGATGGGAGCCGCGGTCTGCACGGCGCGGGCCATGAGGCTCGTGTAGATGGTGTCGATGCGCCACGGAAGGACCCGCTCGATGTGCTCGGCGAGCAGCTTCGCCTGCTGGTGCCCCGTGTCGGTGAGCGGGGTGTCCGGGTGGCGCCCGGCCTCGCTGCCGGTCTGCTCCCAGAGAAGGTTGTTCGTTGACTGGCCATGACGGATGACGACGAAACGCACGGAGCCAGTCTGTCAGGTCAGGCCGACAGGGATCGACACCGTCCGCCCGTTCAGGACACGCGGTGGATCTTGTGCTGGGCCGCCTGGGCGAGGGGCCGGACCACGATGCGGTCGATGTTCACGTGGTGCGGACGGCTCGCGATCCACGCGATCGTCTCGGCGATGTCGTCGGCGACGAGCGGCCCCGGCACGCCCGCGTACACCTTCGCCGCCCTTTCGGCGTCGCCGCCGAACCGGGTGAGGGAGAACTCCTCGGTCTGGACCATCCCCGGGACGACCTCACAGATCCGTACGGGCTCGCCGACCATCTCCAGCCTCATGGCGCCGGCGATCATCCGCTCGGCGGCCTTGGCGCCGCAGTAGCCAGCGCCGCCCTCGTACGGGCCGTCGGCAGCCACGCTCGTCACGAAGACGACGGTGCCCTCAGCCGCGCGGAGCGCCGGGAGGAGAGCCTTGGTGACGCGTACGGTCCCCACGACGTTCTTGTCGTACATGTCGATCCACGCGTCGACGTCCGCCTCCGCGACCGGCTCCTGGCCGAGCGCACCGCCCGCGTTGTTGACGAGCAGGTCGAGACGGTCGCCCACAGCCTCGGCGAGCGCAGCGACCTGGGCGGCGTCCGTGATGTCGCACGCGACCGCGCGTCCCCCGATCTCGTCGGCGAGGGCCTGGATGCGGTCGGAGCGTCGCGCGGCGACCACGACGTCGTAGTCCGCGGCGAGCAGGCGGGCGGTGGCGGCGCCGATCCCTGAGGAGGCGCCGGTGACGAGGGCTGTGCGTCGGGTCATGAGGCGATTCTGCCTCACGACGCGGGGCGGACCTCCCGCGCGACATGGTCGCGGAACGCCTCGAGGAACGTGGTGAGGAACCCGCGCACGGAGTCGTCCGCGACGGAGCCGTCCCCGGGGAAGATGTCCCGCCGGAACCGGATGTACGCCTCGGGCTGCGCCAGGTGCCGGGTGTTGAGGTAGGCGAGCACCCCGCGGAGGTCGCGCTGCGCGAGGGCCGTGCCGATCGCGCCTCCCGTCGTGCCGATCATCGCGGTCGGCTTGCCGTTCAACGCGTTCTCACCGCGAGGACGGGACGCCCAGTCGAGTGCGTTCTTCAGGCAGCCCGGGATCGACCGGTTGTACTCGGGCGTCACGAACAGGATCCCGTCCGCCTCGACGATCGCCTGCTTGAAGGCACGGGCGGCCGGCGGGTAGTCGGCGTCGTAGTCCGGTGAGTACAGGCCCAGGTCGCGGATCGGCACCTCGACCAGCTCCAGCTCGGGCGGTGCGAGACGGACGAGCGCCTCGGAAAGGACCCGGTTGATCGAGGTCGACGAGAGACTTCCGACGATGTAGCCGACAGAGAAGCTGTTCACCCTGGACCTTGTACCCGGTACGCGCGTGGCAACACTCGCACGCGCCCGCCCGGCCCTGCGGCTCAGACGCGGTGCTTCTTCTCCTCGTGGCCCGGCTTCCCCTTCGCCGCCTCCTGCTCGCCCGTCGCGCGGGCGATCCAGTCGGCAGCCTGGACGAGCGCGAGGTGCGTGAGCGCCTGCGGCGTGTTGCCGACGTGGTGCTTCGTCGTGGGGTCGTACTCCTCGGAGTACATCCCGACATCGTTGGCGGCGCTGACGAGCCTGTCCATGAGCTCCCGGGCGTCGTCGAGACGCCCCGACCGTGCGTACTGCTCGACCAGCCAGAACGAGCACGCGAGGAACGGGTTCTCGCCCGGCGGGAAGTCGTCGAGGTCCGGAGACACGTCGATCCGGTAGCGCATGACGAACCCGTTGTGGATGAGGTCCTTCTCGATGGCCGCGACGGTGCCGAGCATCCTCGGGTCGTCCGGCTTGCAGAACCCGACCTGCGCGAGGTGGAGCAGAGAGGCGTCGACCTCGTGCGACCCGTACGACTGCACGTACGTGTTCCGCTTCGTGTCGAAGCCGTGCGTCTCGACCTCGTCGCGGATGGTGTCGCGCAGCTTCTCCCAGCGCTCGACGGGGCCGTCGAGCCCGAAGTCGTGCACGGCGCGGATCGCACGGTCGAGAGCCGTCCACATCATCACCCGCGACTGCGTGAAGGCCCGGGGCTCGCCGCGGATCTCCCAGATGCCTCGGTCGGGCTTGTTCCAGTGCTTCTCGACGAACGTCATGAGGGCCTTCTGCAGCGGCCACGAGAAGGCGTCCTCGGTGATCCCCGCCTCCCGTGCCTCCGCGAGCGCGACCATGACCTCGCCGATGACGTCCCCCTGGAACTGGGAGACCGCGAGGTTGCCGATCCGTACCGGCGAGGCGCCCTGGTAGCCGGGCAGGGACGTCAGCTCCCGCTCCGGCAGGTACCGTTCGCCCGCCAGGCCGTACAGGGTCTGGATGTCGTCCGGGTCACCCGCGAGCGCCCGCAGCAGCCAGGCGCGCCAGTTCTGCGCCTCGCTGTTGTACGAGTGGGCGAGGAACGCGCTGAGCGTCAGGGCCGCGTCCCGCAGCCACACGTACCGGTAGTCCCAGTTCCGCTGGCCGCCGAACTCCTCGGGCAGGCTGGTCGTGGCCGCCGCCACGATGCCCCCCGTCTCCTCGTCGGTGAGCGCGCGCAGGACGAGCAGCGAGCGCATCACCGCGTCGTAGTACGGGCCCTCGTGGCTGTACTTCGAGGCCCACTCGCGCCACCACGCGAGGGTCTGCTCGTGCGCGGCGTCGACGTCGATGGGAGCCGGCGGCGTGTGGTGCGACCGGAACCACGTGAGCGTGAGGTCGGCCGTCTCGCCTTCGGTGAGGACGAACGACGACCGGTGGTGGCGCTCCCCGGCCTCGATCGCCGGTCCCCGTCGAACCAGCCCGTTCGGCCCGGCGATCGCCACGAGCATGTGGTCGTCGCCGTCGTCCACGCGCCGGACCCACGGCGTCGCGGTCGCGTAGCCGAAGCGCATCCTCAGCTCCTCGACGACCTCGACCATCCCCTTCACGCACCGCACCCGGCGCACGAGGTTGGCGAGGTGGTCGCCCTGGGGCATGAAGTCGGTCACCTCGAGCTCGCCGGTGCTCGTCGTCCAGCGCGTGACGAGCACGAACGTGTGGTCCACGTACTCCCTCGTCGCGGTGGCCTTCTCGTCCGAGGGGGCCACGCGCCAGTGGCCGTGCTCCTCGTCGCCGAGGAGCGCGCCGAACACCGACGGCGAGTCGTACCGCGGCACGCAGAGCCAGTCGATGCTGCCGTTCTTGCCGACGAGGGCACCGGTGTGACAGTCGCTGAGGAGGGCGTAGTCCTCGATGGGAAGACTCATGGGGCCATCTTGCGCGGGACGTCCAACCCGGCAGAGGCGTCCGCGACCGGCCCCCGATAGGCTGCCGCCCATGACCTCCACGCTGATCCTGCTCCGCCACGGCGAGAGCGAATGGAACGCCAAGAACCTGTTCACCGGATGGGTCGACGTCGACATCAACGAGAAGGGCGTCGGTGAGGCGAAGCGCGGCGCCGAGCTCCTCAAGGCGGAGAACCTGCTGCCCGACGTCGTGCACACGTCGGTGCTGCGGCGGGCGATCCACACCGCCTACCTCGCGCTCGACGGCTGCGACCGCCACTGGATCCCGGTCAAGAGGTCGTGGCGCCTCAACGAGCGCCACTACGGCGATCTCCAGGGCAAGAACAAGGCGCAGACCCTCGAGCAGTACGGCGAGGAGCAGTTCATGCTGTGGCGCCGCTCGTACGACACCCCGCCGCCCCCGATCGCCGCGGACGGCGAGTTCTCGCAGTTCAACGACCCGCGGTACGCCGAGCTGCCCTCGGAGGCCCGGCCTCTGACGGAGTGCCTCGCCGACGTCGTCGTGCGCATGCTGCCGTACTGGTACGACGCGATCGTCCCGGACCTGCGGCTCGGCAAGGTGACCCTCATCGCAGCCCACGGCAACTCGCTGCGTGCGCTCGTCAAGCACCTCGACGGCATCTCGGACGCCGACATCGCCGGGCTCAACATCCCGACCGGCATCCCCCTGCTGTACGAGCTCGACGACGACCTCCGCCCTGTCACCACGGGCGGGCGCTACCTCGACCCGGACGCCGCGGCGGCCGCGATCGAGGCCGTCAAGAACCAGGGCAAGAAGTAGGCAGCACACCCGTGGTCCAGCTGTGGCAGCGCAGCCGGGCCGTCGAGGTGCTGCTCGGGCTCAGCGGGCTCCTGGCCTTCCCCGTCGCAGGCGTGCTCCTCGGCGGCCTCTACCTGTCGACGCATCCCAGGCCCGGGCCTGTGGGGTTCGCCGGGGGGGTCGGGATCCTGCTCGTCGTCGCGGTGCTGCTGCTCCTGTGCGCGCTCACCGCGGTCGTCCATGAGGGCGTCCACGCGGTGGCGCTCCGCGCCGTCGGCCGCACGCCGGGACTCCAGGCCGGCACGAGCCCGTACCTGCGGCTCTGCGTCGACCGCACGGAGGCGCCGTACGGGCGTGGCAGGTTCGTCCTCGTCATGCTCTCGCCCGTCGTGCTGCTCACGGTGGTCATGGTGGTCGGGGTCGCCGTCGGCCCCTACGCCGGCTGGCTCATCATCCCCACGGCGTTCCACCTCACCGCGTCGAAGATGGACGTCGTGTACGCCATCGTCGCGCTGCGCCAGCCCGCCGGTACGACGTGCAGGATCGGCGAGGAGGGGCTGGAGCTCACGGCCCCGGCAGACCTCGAGGTGCCCTGAGCCTCAGGCCTTCGGCCACATGTCGCCCTCGGGCGCGCTGCCCGTGGTGAGGTAGATGACCCGGCTGCCGATGTTCACGGCGTGGTCCGCGATGCGCTCGTAGTAGCGGCCCAGCAGCGCCGCGTCGACCGCCTTCTCGACGCCCTCGTTCCAGTCGTCGCTGAGCAGGACCCGGAACTGTGCGGCCCGCAGCTCGTCCATCTCCTCGTCGTCCTCGGCGAGCTGGGCGGCGTTCTCGACGTTGCGGTCGCGCAGGGTCGTGGCGGCCGTACGGACCATCGACTCGGCGAGGGTCGCCATCGCGCGGAAGTTCTCCTGGAGCGCGATCGGCACCGCCGGCTCGGGGTAGCGGAGCCGGGCGACCTTCGCGATGTGGGCGGCGAGGTCGCCCATGCGACCGAGCGCGTTCGTCATGCGGAGGGCCGCGACGATCGTCCGGAGCTCCCCGGCGACCGGCGACTGGCGCGCGAGAAGGGCGAACGCGCGCTGCTCGATGTCGTCGTGCGCGGCGTCGATGATGCGGTCATCGCTGATCACCTGCTCGGCGAGGGGGAGGTCGGCCTCCAGCAGGGAACGGGTTGCCCGGTTCACCGCGTCCGCGACGGTCTCGGTGAGGCCGACGAGGGACACGACGATCGCGTCCAGCTGCCCGTGGTAGGTCTCGCGCATGTCCTGCCTGTCTCTGTGCGGGCGCGCGTCACGCCGCCTGCTCAGCATAGATGTCCGTCCTGCGGTCGCTCACGGTACGTGCCGGAGGACGCCGTCCGGCTGACGTCGGGCGACGGGCAGGTGAACGGCGGCCGAACGGTGGGTTGCGCCCGGGCCCGGGGAGACGACCGGGCCGCAACTGCCGCCTGCGACCTGCATAGGATCAGGCCCGTGAGCTCCTGGCTGGTCGTGCTGTTCTGTGCGATCGCCCTCGGCATCGGCCTTCTCGTGGGGCGCTACTCGAGGCGCGACCCCGTACCGGTCGAGCCCGAACGTCCCGCCGTACCCCCTGACGCCCTCATCGTGGCGATCGAGAGCGGAGCCGCGGCGTTGTTCGTCGGCAACGAGGACGACGTCCTCGACGCCACCGAGCCGGCACGCACGATGGGCCTGGCCCGCGGCAACCGGGTCGCGTCGCCCAGGATGCTCGAGCTCATCCGGTCGGTACGGCGCACAGGTCTCGCCGACCACGCCACGATCGAACGGCCCGGCAGTACGAGCGCCGTCCCCGCGAACCTGGCGGTCTCCGTCGCGCCGCTGCGCGACGGTGTCATCGTCGTCCTGGCCCGCGACATCTCCGAGGAGCGCCGCATCGACCTGTCGCGGCGCGACTTCGTCACCAACATCAGCCACGAGCTCAAGACGCCGATCGGGGCGATCGGGCTGCTGAGCGAGGCGGTCGAGCAAGCCTCCGACGACCCGGAGATGGTGATCCGCTTCGCCACCCGCATGCAGCGCGAGTCGGCGCGGCTCACGGAGCTGGTCCAGCAGATCATCACCCTGTCCCGGCTGCAGTCGGACGACCCGCTGCGCGAAGCGAAGGGCGTCGACATCAGCTCGGTCGTCCGCCGCGCCGTCGACCGGCTGTCCTCGACCGCGCGTGCCCGTCGCGTGACGCTCACCGTGTCCGACCGGGAGCCTGGCGACGTCATCGGCGACGGTGCCCAGCTCATCGACGCGGTCGCGAACCTCGTCGCCAACGCCATCGCGTACAGCCACGAGGGTGCGCGCGTCGCGGTGACGTGTGCGCGCCGGCGGATCGGGGACGACGAGATGATCGAGATCGCCGTCACGGACAACGGCATCGGCATCGCGGAGGCGGACCAGGAGCGGATCTTCGACCGGTTCTACCGCGTCGACCCCGACCGGAGCCGCGCCTCGGGCGGTACCGGCCTCGGCCTGTCGATCGTCAAGCTCGTCACCGAGGCGCACGGCGGCACCGTCTCCGTGTGGAGCAAGGTCGGCAGCGGCTCCACGTTCACGCTCAGGCTGCCCGCCTGGATCCCCCCTGCCCAACCCGAACAGAAGACCATCGACCAGGAGGTCGCCTCATGACCCGTGTGCTGCTCGTCGAGGACGAGGAGAGCTACCGCGAGGCCACGAGCTACATGCTCCGGCGGGAGGGGTACGACGTCGTCGCGGCGGCCGACGGCCGTACCGGCCTCGACGAGTTCGCACGTGCCGGCGCCGACATCGTGCTGCTCGACCTCATGCTGCCCGGGCTGTCCGGCGTCGAGGTGTGCCGCCAGCTGCGCCAGACGTCGAGCGTCCCGGTGATCATGGTCACCGCGAGGGACTCCGAGATCGACAAGGTCGTGGGGCTCGAGATCGGCGCCGACGACTACGTGACGAAGCCGTTCAGCCACCGCGAGCTCGTCGCCCGGATCCGGGCCGTGCTGCGCCGCGGGCAGGACGCCGAGCCGGCTCCCGACGTCATCGAGGCCGGCGACGTACGGATGAACGTCGAGCGGCACGAGGTCACGCTGCACGGCGAGCCGGTACGGCTCGCGCTCAAGGAGTTCGAGCTGCTGGAGATGTTCCTCCGCAACCCGGGCCGGGTGCTCACCCGCGGGCAGCTCATCGACCGCGTGTGGGGCTCCGACTACTTCGGCGACACGAAGACGCTCGACGTCCACGTCAAGCGCCTGCGCGCGAAGCTGGAGGCCGACCCCGCCAGCCCCAAGCTCTTCGTGACCGTACGAGGCCTCGGCTACAAGCTCGACGTCTAGCGCCTGGCCGCTCTGCCAGACTGTGCCGGTGACCGTCGAGACCTGGGGCATGCCGTCGCTGCCCGAGCCGCTCCCGTACGCCGTCGTCGACGCCCACACGCACCTCGCGTCCGTGACCGAGCGGGTGGGGATGCCGGTCGAGGCGAACCTCGAGCTGGCAGGCCTGGTCGGCGTGGACCGGCTCGTCGACGTCGGGTGGGACGCGGAGAGCTCCCGGCGCTGCGTCGAGAACGCCACGCGGCACCCGCAGGTCGTCGCGAACGTGGCGCTGCACCCGAACGACGTCGCGCGGCACCCCGAGCTCGTCGACGCCGGGCTCGCCGAGGTCGAGAGGCTCGCCGGACTCGGCCAGCACGTACGGGGAGTGGGGGAGACGGGGCTCGACTACTTCCGTACGACCGACGCCGCCGGCCAGGCGCTGCAGCGCGACGCTTTCGCCGCGCACATCGCCATCGCCCGGTCGGCAGGCCTGACGCTCGTCATCCACGACCGGGACGCCCACGACGACGTGCTCGACGTGCTCGATGCCGGGCCGCTTCCCGACCGGGTGGTCATGCACTGCTTCTCCGGCGACGCCGACTTCGCGAAGCGCTGCGTCGACCGGGGTTTCTGGCTGTCGTTCCCGGGGGTCGTCACGTACAACGCGAACGGCCACCTGCGCGAGGCGCTGCGGGCGACGCCGCGCGACAAGGTGCTCGTCGAGACCGACGCCCCGTACCTGACGCCTGTGCCCGCGCGCGGCCGGCCGAACGCGTCGTACCTCGTCGCCCACACCGTACGGTTCGTCGCCGAGCAGCTCGGCTGGGACCTGCCGGACGCATGCCAGGGACTGAGGGCGAACACGTTCGAGGCGTTCGGTGGACCGTGGGGCGACAGTGCCTGACACCGGCCTGCTCGACCCGCGGACGGTCCGGGCGCTCGCTGCCGAGCTCGACCTGCGACCCAGCAAGCAGAGGGGGCAGAACTTCGTCGTCGACCCCAACACCGTGCGCCGGATCGTCCATCTGTCCGGTGTGCAGCCCGGCGAGGCCGTCCTCGAGGTCGGCCCCGGGCTCGGGTCGCTGACACTGGGACTGCTCGAGGCCGGCGCGCACGTCGTCGCCGTCGAGATCGAGCCGTCGCTCGCCCGGCGCCTCGACCGCACCGTCCGCGACCGCCTTCCCGAGGCCGCGGACCGGCTCACGGTCGTCGAGGCCGACGCCTTGCGCCTCACCGCGCTGGAGCCGATGCCGACGCGGGTGGTCGCCAACCTCCCGTACAACGTCTCCGTCCCGGTGATCCTCCACCTGCTCGCGACGTTCCCGAGCATCGTGGCGGGCCTCGTCATGGTGCAGCTCGAGGTCGCCGACAGGCTCGTGGCCCCACCGGGCAGCAAGGTGTACGGGACGCCGTCGGCGAAGCTCGCCTGGTACGCGTCGGCGTCGCGCGTGGGGACGGTGCCCGCGACCGTGTTCTGGCCCGTGCCCAACGTGGAGTCCGGTCTCGTGGCGTTCAGCCGGCGGGAGCCGCCGTCGGCGACGGAGCGCACCCGCGTCTTCGACGTCGTCGACGCGGCGTTCGGCCAGCGGCGCAAGATGCTGCGTGCGGCCCTCGCGGGGACGTTCGGGTCCTCGGCCGCCGCCACGGAGGCGCTCGAGCGGGCCGGCGTCGATCCGACCCTGCGGGGCGAGACGCTCACGATCGGCCAGTTCGCAGCCATCGCGGAGCACCTGCCGCGACGCCCCTGACACCAGGTAGGTTCGACACGTGGAGTCGACGGATGTGGACGCTGCGGTACGGGTCCAGGTGCCGGGCAAGGTCAACCTCGCGCTCGCGGTCTCTCCGAGACGTCCGGACGGCTTCCACGAGCTGACGACGCTGTTCATGGCCGTGTCGCTGCACGACGTCGTCACCGCCACGCCCGCACGCCGCGGACGGCTCAGCGTCGAGGTCTCGGGCGAGGGCGCCCACCTGGTTCCCGTCGACATGACCAACCTCGCAGTCAAGGCCGCGGCGCTGCTGCGGGCGCGGTACGGGTCTCCGGACCACGGCGCCCACCTCCTCATCGAGAAGCGCATCCCCGTCGCCGGCGGTATGGCGGGAGGCTCAGCGGACGCCGCGGCCGCGCTGCTCGCGTGCTCGGTGCTGTGGGGCCTGGAGGTGGCCCAGGCGGACCTCCACGAGCTCGCCGCCGAGCTGGGCAGCGACGTGCCGTTCGCGCTCATGGGAGGCTGCGCGCTCGGGACCGGGCGCGGTGAGCAGCTCGCGCCGACGCTGTGCAAGGGCACGTACGAGTGGGTGTTCGCGCTCGCGCACCGGGGACTGTCCACGGCGAGGGTCTTCGCCGACTACGACACGTACAACGAGGCGCAGACCACGCCCCGCCCCGTCATCGACCGGCTCATGACGGGTCTCGCGTCCCACGACCTGGAGGCTGTACGGACGGGGATGTGCAACGACCTCGAGCACTCCGCGATTCGGCTCCACCCGCCGATCCTCGACACGCTGGAGGAGGGTCTCGGCCTGGGCGGCATCACGGCGATCGTGAGCGGCTCGGGGCCGACGGTGGCTTTCCTGTGCCAGGACGAGGAGGACGCGGTGAACCTCGTCGTCGGCCTCTCGACGCTGCCGTCGGTACGAGCGGTGGTCCGTGCGAAGGGACCCGTCCCCGGAGCCCGCGTGCTCAGCAACAGCTGACAGAGTTCAGCTTCTCGCCGCCCAGGGCCCGACCTTCGCGCATCCCCGGGCGGGCCTGGTGGCATCATGTCGGCCATGGAACAGCCACCGGTGCGCCGGGACGAGGTCGACGAGATCGTCTCCGCCTGGCACCGGGAGCGGCCGGACCTCCACGTCGACGGCATGCACGTGCTGAGCCGGGTCAGCCGGTTGGCCAGCCACCACGCGACGACCCGCGACGCGGCGTTCGCCGCCCACGGCCTGGGAGCCTTCGAGTTCGACGTGCTCGCGGCGCTGCGGCGCGCCGGTGCCCCGTACCAGCTCACGCCCGGCGAGCTGTCCCGCCAGACGCACGTGACGAGCGGGACCATGACGCACCGCATCGCACGCCTCGTCGACCGCGGCCTCGTCACGCGCGACAACCACCCCAGCGACGGCCGTGCGGCGATCGTGTCCCTCACGGACGCCGGTCTCAGCGTCGTGGACGCCGCCCTGTCCGACCTGCTCGTGTCGGAGGAGCGCCTCCTCGCCGACCTGCCGGACGCGGACCGCGAGAAGCTCGCCGCCCTGCTCCGCGCGCTGCTGCTGTCGGTCGCCGACGAGCAGGAGCACTCCGCCTGAGGGCGCTTGCGCCTCGTCGGCTCATCGCGCTGCGTCCTGTCGGCTCATCGCGCTGCGTCCTGTCGGTTCATCAAGGGCTGTCGTCATCTCCGCACACCCCACGACGAATTCGTCATGGACAGTGCAGGGTTTCCATCACCCCTTGACGAACCGACAGACCCTCGAGTGGCTGGCTGCGGGTCAGCTCGCCGAGGGGCGCTCGCCGGCACGCATGATGCGGGCGCCGAGCACGATGACGGCGGCGAGGACGGCCGGCACGTACATCGTGTGCTGGATGCCGACGGCGTGGACGAGAGCGCCGATGACCGCCGGGCCGGCCAGGATGGACGTGAACCCGAACGAGACGGTCACCGCGAGGCCCCGCGCGCCGGCGAGGTAGCCGGCCGCGGCGTACACCTGAGGCGCGATGATGCCGATCCCGAGTCCCACGAGCGCCCAGCCGAGCAGGACGAGCGGCAGCGCGGAGAGTGTGGCCGTGACGAGGAAGCCGATGGCGGCGGTGACGGCGCCGACGCGGACGACCCAGACCCGGCCGAAGCGGGCGACGATCGCGTCGCCGGCGAAGCGGATGACCATCATGCAGCCCGACACCATCGTCACGCCGAGGGCGCCGACGCCGGGCGAGACGTGCGAGACGTCCGTGACGTGGAGCGCGGACCAGTCGATCCCCGTACCCTCGCTCAGCCCGAAGCCCATGCTCATGACGCCGAGCAGGTAGATGGCTCGGGGTAGAGGCGTCTTCACCGCCCGTACGGCCGGGTCGTGATGCGACGCGCCCCCCGGCACGAGACGCAGCCCGACGAGGAGCGCCACGACGCCGAGCGCGGCGGTCGCGAGGCCCGCGGTGAGGACGAGGGAGGCGCCAGGGGTCACGACGCCGGAGACGAACACCACGCCGCTGCCGGCGAGCTGCCCGAGCGACCAGGTGGCGTGGATGCGGCTCATGACCGGGTACATGCGGGCCTTCTCGACCTCGACCGCGAGCGCGTTCATCGACACGTCGAGGAAGCCGTTGCCGAGGCCGATGACCGACACTCCGACGAGCATGAGCGCGTACCCGGGTGCGACCCCGACGAGCAGCGCGCCCAGGGCGAGCACGGGTACGCCGGCGAGGCAGGCTCGGCGAAGGCCCATCCGGTCGCTGAGGCGGCCGGCGAGCTGCTGGCCCACGACCGAGCTGAGGCCCAGCGTCAGCAGGGCGACGGTGACGGCGGCGTCGCTGAGGCCGTGGCGGAGGCGGAGCCCTGGCAGCGACGCCGCGTACGTGGCGACGGTCGCGCCGTTGATCATGAACAGCAGCGCGACGCCGAGGATGGCCCGCGTCCGGTGCAGGGGGCTCACGTGAGCAGGCTGCCCGGGTCGGCGAGGTGCCCCGCGTCGTCGGACAGGTGGAAGTCCTTGCCGAGGTAGTGCATGCCGTTCCAGGCGAGGTTGACGAGGTGCGTGGCGACCTCGGCCTTGCTCAGCTGGGGGTTGTCCAGCCACCACTGCCCGGTCATCGAGACCATGCCGGTGAGTGCCTGCGCGTACAGGGGCGCCGCCTTCGGGTCGAGCCCCCGGTAGGCGAAGACCGCGCCCAGGAGTCCTTCGACCCGGGTGATGATGTCGGCGAGGATGCTGCCGTACGAGCCGCCCGTCTCGGAGTCCGTACGGTCCCGGACCAGGATGCGGAACCCTTCCGGGCAGGCCTCGACGTAGTCCAGCAGGGCCATCGTGCCCAGCTCGAGGAGCCGTCGCGACCCGGCGTGCGGTGTCATGATCGCCTCGCGGATCGCGGTGTGGAGCGTCTGCACCTCACGGTCCACGACGACCGCGTACAGGCCCTCCTTGCCGCCGAAGTGCTCGTACACGACGGGCTTGGAGACCTCCGCCCTGGCGGCGATGTCCTCGACGCTCGTCCCCGCGAAGCCCCTCTCGGCGAAGGCGGACCGGGCGACGCCGATGAGCTGGTCCCGGCGCTCCGGACCGGCCATGCGCACCCGGACGCGTCGAGCGCGGGACTGTTCGCTGTGAGGCACCCCCTCAGTCTGGCCCGACCCTCGGCGGTGCGCCAACGCGAGGGCAGGGTGTCGTCGCACCGCCGGCCACACGCCCGTCGGCCGGTCCCACGCCCGTGAAAAGGCCCGGACCCGTGCCGGAGGGCGCCGATATGCTGCGGTGGACCACGCGAAAGGACGCCCTGATGTCGCTGTTCTCCTCCGTCGAGCAGGCTCCCGCTGACCCGATCCTCGGTCTCACCGAGGCGTTCGTCGCCGATACCCGTCCGACGAAGGTGAACCTGGGTGTGGGCGTGTACCTGGACGAAGGAGGCAAGGTGCCGCTCCTCGAGTGCGTGAAGGTCGCCGAGGCGGCACTGGCCACGGCGGCGAGCCCGCGGAGCTACCTGCCCATCGACGGCATGCCCGCCTACGTCGCCGCGGTGAAGGACCTCGTCTTCGGCGACGCGCAGGCTGTGGCCGAGGGGCGGGTCGTCACCGTTCAGGCGCTCGGCGGTACAGGCGGCCTGCGGATCGGGGCCGGCCTGCTCCAGCTGAGCAACCCCGGCGCGACCGTCCTGGTCTCGAACCCGTCCTGGGAGAACCACCAGGCGCTGTTCACCCGCGCCGGCTTCCCCGTCGCCACGTACCGCTACTACGACGCGGCCAACCGGCGGGTCGACGTCGACGGCATGGTCGCCGACCTCGAGGCCGCCGCACCGGGCACGATCGTCGTGCTCCACGCCCGCTGCCACAACCCGACCGGGTATGAGCTCGGCCCCGCCGACTGGGACCGGGTCATCGCGACCCTCGGCTCCCGCGGCCTCGTCCCGTACCTCGACATGGCCTACCAGGGCTTCGCCGAGGGGCTCCACGAGGACTCGTACGTCGTCCGCAAGGTCCTCGACGCAGGCCTCGGCTTCCTCGTCGCGACGTCGTTCTCGAAGTCGTTCAGCCTGTACGGGGAGCGTGTCGGCGGGCTCTCCGTCGTCACCGCCGACGCCGCCGAGGCCAAGCGCGTGCTCAGCCAGATCAAGGTCGTCATCCGTACCCTCTACTCGAGCCCGGCCACCCACGGCGCGGCGATCGTCGCCCACGTGCTGGCCGACCCGGAGCTGCGAGCCCTGTGGGAGCAGGAGCTCGGCGGGATGCGCGACCGGATCAAGGCGATGCGCTCCGGGCTCGTCGAGGGCCTCAAGGCCGCCGGCGTCACCGAGGACATGAGCTTCATCACCGACCAGGTCGGCATGTTCAGCTACTCGGGCCTCACGAAGGACCAGATGCTGCGGCTGCGCAGCGAGTTCGGCGTGTACGGGACCGACTCCGGCCGTCTGTGCATCGCGGCGCTCAACGATCGCAACCTGGGCTACGTGAGCGAGGCCATCGCCGCCGTCATCCGCTGAGGCGGAGTCTCCCCTGAGGAGACGCGCGCGCTGATCCTTCTATAGAGTTGGCGACGATTCGGCACCCAATCCGACTCGCATTCCCCGGTTGGTCTGCCGGCAGGGCCCGCCTGACTTTGAATCAGGATCAAGCGACGTAGGTTCGACTCCTACCCGGGGAGCGGAGCCGAGAGCGAAGGAGCGCGCGTGTCCTCAGAACCTGCTGGCGTGACGGCCGTCGTTGTTCTCGCTGCCGGCGGCGGGACCCGCATGAAGTCACGGCGATCCAAGCTGCTCCACGAGCTGTGCGGGCGCTCCATGCTGTCGTACGCGATCACCGCGGCCACCTCCCTCGAGCCGGACCACCTCGTCGTCGTCGTGGGGCACGAGCGGGAGCAGGTGTCGGAGCACCTCGCCGAGATCGCCCCGTACGCGGTGCAGGCCGTGCAGGAGCCGCAGCTCGGCACGGGTCACGCCGTACGGGTCGGGCTCGACGCCCTCGACGAGCTGCCGGCCGAGGTGGTCGTGACGTACGGGGACGTGCCGCTGCTGACCGGCGAGACGCTCGCGGGCCTCGTCGCCGAGCACCGCGCCGCCGCGAACGCCGTCACCGTCCTGACCTCCGTCGTCGACGTGCCGACCGGGTACGGACGGGTCGTGCGCGAGCACGGGCGCGTGAGCCGCGTCGTGGAGGAGAAGGACGCCTCGGACGAGGAGCGCGACATCCGCGAGATCAACTCGGGGATCTACGTCTTCGATGCCGCGACGCTGCGGGACGGGCTCGCCGAGCTGCGCACCGACAACGCCCAGGGCGAGATGTACCTCACCGACGTGATCGCGTACGCGAACCGTCTCGGCCGTACGGTCGGCGCGCACCTCATCGACGACCCCTGGCAGACGCAGGGCGTGAACGACCGCGTCCAGCTCGCGGCCCTCTCCAAGGAGCTCAACCGCCGGATCCTCGAGCGCTGGATGCGGGACGGGGTGACCGTGATGGACCCCGCGACCACCTGGGTCGCGGACACCGTCGACCTCGCCGAGGACGTGACGCTGCTGCCCAACACGATCCTGCGCGGTGCGACGTCGGTCGCCCGGGGCGCGACGCTCGGTCCGGACACCATGCTCACCGACGTCGAGGTCGGCGAGGACGCCCACGTCGTGAAGTGCCACGCCACGCTGTCCGTCATCGGCGACGGCGCCGAGGTGGGTCCGTTCTCGTACCTGCGTCCAGGGACCCGCCTGGGGGTCAAGGGCAAGATCGGCGCCTTCGTCGAGGCCAAGAACGCCGTCATCGGCGACGGCGCCAAGGTGCCCCACCTCACGTACTGCGGGGACGCGGAGGTCGGCGAGGGCGCCAACATCGGCGCCGGCACGATCTTCGCGAACTACGACGGGGTCACGAAGAGCCGGACCACCGTCGGCAAGGCGTCGTTCGTCGGGTCCAACTCGGTGCTCGTCGCTCCCGTGAACATCGCCGACGGTGCGTACGTGGCCGCCGGCTCGGCGATCACCGAGGACGTCGGGCCAGGGCAGCTCGCGATCGGGCGCTCGAGACAGCGCAACATCGACGGCTGGGTCGCCTCGCGACGGCCCGGGTCCACGACACACCAGGCAGCCGACGAGGCCATCGCGGCGAGGAAGGGCGAGCAGGAGTGAGCACCGGTCTGACGAAGAAGGACCAGAAGCGGCTCATGCTGTTCGCGGGCAGGTCACACCCTGCCCTGGCAGGGGAGGTCGCCGCGATCCTCGACGTCGACCTCGTGCCCATGCGGGCGGTGACGTACGCGAACTCGGAGATCTACGTCCGGTTCGAGGAGTCCGTACGAGGGTCGGACGCCTTCGTCATCCAGTCGCATCACGCGCCCGTCAACGAGTGGATGATGGAGCAGCTCATCATGGTCGACGCGCTGAAGCGGGCGTCGGCGAAGCGGATCACGGTCGTCTCACCGTTCTACCCGTACGCACGCCAGGACAAGAAGCACGCCGGACGCGAGCCGATCTCCGCGCGGCTCATGGCCGACCTGTACGCGGCGGCCGGCGCGACCCGCATCATGTCCGTCGACCTCCACGCCGCCCAGATCCAGGGCTTCTTCAACGGGCCCGTCGACCACCTGCACGCGATGACGCTGCTCAGCGACTACGTCGCCGCGAAGTACGGGTCGGAGGACCTCGTCGTGGTCTCGCCGGACGCGGGCCGGGTACGTATGGCGGACATGTGGACGGACCGGCTCGGCTGCCCGCTCGCCATCATCCACAAGCGGCGCGACCCGAACGTCGCCAACACCGTGGCGGTGCACGAGGTGGTCGGCGAGGTGGAAGGTCGCGTCTGCCTCCTCGTGGACGACATGATCGACACCGCCGGGACGATCTGCCTGGCCGCTGACGCCCTCATGGCGCGCGGCGCGAAGGCCGTCATCGCCGCGGCGACCCACGCCGTGCTGTCGGGGCCGGCCGCGGACCGCCTCAACCGATCCGCCTTCACCGAGGTCATCGTCACCAACACGCTGCCGATCGCGGACTCCATCCACATCGACTGCCTCACGGTGCTCTCGATCGCCCCCCTCATCGCGAAGGCGATCAAGGAGGTCTTCACGGAGGGCTCCGTGACCAGCCTCATGAACGAGAACTGACCCGACCGACCCCGTACGTCCCCCGGTCGTCGCCGACAACCAGCGGCGGCTGCTGCTCCGTCGGTTCACCATGTTGAGCAGGCGAATGGGAGGTTCTCATCGCATATACGCCATGTGAACCATCAGCTCACCCACTTAACATGGTGAACCGCCACCCGCCTCCCCCCCTCTCAGAGGGCTTCGACCGCGAGCCGTACCGCGACCGCGAGCATGGTGAGGCCCACCAGCACGTCGACGACCTGCCAGGTCCGGGGCCGGCCGAGCGGCTTCGACAGCGCCCTCGCCCCGAAGCCGAGCGCCGTGAACCACGCCACGCTCCCCGTACCCGCCCCCGCCGCGAACACCCAGCGGCCCGCGTCCTGCTGGGTCGCGAGTGTCCCGAGCATGACGACCGTGTCGAGGTACACGTGAGGGTTGAGGTACGTGAGGGCCAGCGCGGTGGCCACCACCGAGGCCCGGCCGGCGCCCTCGTCCGACGAGAGCGCCGCGGGGTGGCGCGCCGAGCGGAAGGACCGGTACGCGAACCAGAGCAGGTACGCGACGCCTCCCCAGGTGAGCGCGATCAGGAGCCACGGCACGTACCGGACGAGCGTCCCGATGCCCAGGGTGCCCACGGCGATGAGCAGGAGGTCACTCAGGGCGCAGATGACGACGACCTCACCGACGTGCTCGCGGCGCAGGCCCTGCCGCAGCACGTACGCGTTCTGCGCACCGATCGCCACGATGAGGGACAGGCCGGTCACAAGGCCGGTGAGGTACGAGGCGAGCACCGCACATACCTAGCGGGTCAGGGTCCTGCCCGCCAAACCGACGCGACCAGCTTCCGAAAGCAGCCCGGCCGGGTGCAGCGAGAGCTCGAGCGCGGTCTAGGCTACGGAACCGTAACTTACGGACGTGGCAAGGAGCACCGATGGCCTTCACACCCCGACCCGCGACCGCGGCCACGCACGCCGTCCGCGAGGCCCGCGACTTCCTCATGGCGCATGCCTCGGACTACGAGGGCGCCGTCGCCGGCTTCCGGTGGCCCGAGCTCGAGACGTTCAACTTCGCCACCGAGTGGTTCGACGTCGTCGCCGGCGAGCACCCCGACCGCAACGCCGTGACGATCGTGTCGCCCGACCAGGTGGCGAGCTCGTGGACGTACGCCCAGCTGTCCGAGCGGTCGGACCAGGTCGCACGTTGGCTGCGGAGCCTGGGTCTCGGCGCGGGGGACCGCGTCGTCGTCATGCTCAACAACACGATCGAGCTCTGGGAGCTCCTCCTCGCGCTGCTCAAGATCCGGGCCGTCGCGATCCCCACGTCGACCCTGCTCAGCGCGGCGGACCTCGCCTTCCGCGCCGACCGAGGCCACGCCTCCGCGGTGGTGGCGCCGTCCGCGCTGCGAGCCCGGGTCGACGAGCTGCCGAGGTCCGTGCTGCGGATCGGCGTGGGCGAGACCGTACCGGGCTGGGTCTCGTTCGCCGAGTCCGAGAAGGCGCCGACCGCGTACGCGCCCAGCGCCCCGACGAGGGCGTCCGACCTCAGCCTGCTCTACTTCACGTCGGGGACGACGTCGCGTCCGAAGCTCGTGCGGCACACGCACGTCTCGTACCCGGTCGGTCACCTGTCGACGATGTGGTGGCTCGGGGTTCGGCCCGGGGACGTGCACCTCAACATCTCCTCGCCCGGCTGGGGCAAGCACGCCTGGAGCAACTTCTTCTCGCCATTCCTGGCGCAGGCGACGGTCTTCGTCGTCAACTACGAGCGCTTCGACGCCGCTGACCTCATGCAGGTGATGGACGCCCACGACGTGACGAGCTTCTGCGCGCCGCCGACCGTGTGGCGCATGCTCATCCAGGCGGACCTCTCGCAGCTCACGAAGCCCCCTCGCGAGCTCGTCGGGGCCGGCGAGCCGCTCAACCCGGAGGTGATCACCCGCGTCCGCGACGCCTGGGGGCAGACGATCCGGGACGGGTTCGGCCAGACCGAGATGACGTGCAGCGTCGGCAACTCACCTGGCCAGGTCGTCAAGGACGGCTCGATGGGTCGTCCGATGCCCGGCTATCCCGTCGTGCTCCTCGACCCCGTCACCGGTGAGCCGAACGACCACGAGGGGGAGATCTGCCTGGACCTGTCGCAGAAGATCCTCGGCCTCATGGACGGCTACGACTCCGACGCCGACATGACCGCCGAGGCCTGTCGCGGGGGCTACTACCACACGGGCGACATCGCGTCCCGCGACGCCGAGGGCTACCTCACGTACGTGGGCCGCTCCGACGACGTCTTCAAGGCCTCCGACTACAAGATCTCGCCGTTCGAGCTCGAGTCGATCCTGCTCGAGCACCCGTACGTGACCGAGGTGGCGATCGTGCCGAGCCCCGACCCCGTACGCCTCGCGGTGCCGAAGGCGTTCGTCATGCTCGCGCGCGACATCGCGGCCAACCCCCAGGACGCCGCGAAGGCGATCTTCGAGCATGCGCGGGAGCGGCTCAGCGCGTACCAGCGTGTGCGGATCATCGAGTTCGTCGGCGAGCTGCCGAAGACGATCTCCGGCAAGATCCGGCGCGTCGAGCTCCGGGAGCGGGAGGCCGCGAGGGTGGCGGAGGTCGACACCGACGGGCAGTTCCACGACAAGGACTTCCGGTAGGCCCTCCCGGTTTTCCGGCGGCCCCGCCGATCGGGTAGCCTGTGCTGGTTGCCTCGGCGAGGGGCGGCCCGGTTTCCGGCCTCCCGTGATCGACTAGGTCCTCCCTCGGACGAGCTGCCGCCGCGGCCTGACAGCCGCACATACACACGAGGTTGAGGAGATCACCATGGCCGACCAGGTCACGCTGAGCGCGACCCCGCGCTCCGAGTTCGGCAAGGGCGCTGCCCGTCGTCTGCGCCGCGCCCACCAGGTGCCCGCCGTCCTGTACGGCCACGGCACCGAGCCCGTCCACATCAGCCTTCCCGGCCACGAGACCCTGCTCGCGCTCCGCGTCGCGAACGTGCTGCTCGAGATCGACCTCGAGGGCGGCAAGAAGCAGCTCGCGCTCCCGAAGCAGGTCCAGAAGGACCCGGTCACCGGCTTCATCGAGCACGTCGACCTCGTCGTCGTCCGTCGCGGCGAGAAGGTGAACGTCCAGGTCCCGCTCGTCCTCGTCGGCGAGCACTCGGCCGACGTCATGGTCGTCATGGACCAGAACACGATCCTCCTCGAGGCCGAGGCGACGCACATCCCGGAGCACATCGAGATCGACGTCAACGGCCTCGAGGTCGGCCACAACATCGCGGCCAAGGACCTGAAGCTCCCGGAGGGCGCCGTCTTCCACGGCTCGCCGGACGACCTCATCCTGTCCGCGCACGCGACGCCGTCGCAGGAGTCCCTCGACGCCGAGCTCGGCGCAGCCCTCGGCGGCGCTGAGGAGCCCGAGGTCGCGACGGAGCCCGAAGCCTCCAACGAGGAGTAGGCACTGCCCATGGCATGGCTCGTGGTGGGGCTCGGGAATCCGGGCCCCACTTACGCGTCCCACCGGCACAACGTGGGCGCGATGGTGGTGGCGGAGCTCGCGCGTCGCGGAGGCGTGAAGCTGGCCGCGCACGCCCTGCAACGGGCGAACACGGCCGACGTACGGATCGGTGCGAGCGGGGTGGGCGCTGTCGGCGCGGACACGGAGAAGGCTGTGCTGGCCACCACCCGGACGTACATGAACGAGTCCGGCGGCCCTGTGGCGAAGCTGCTCGCCCACTACAAGCTCACCCCCGACCACCTCGTCGTCATCCACGACGAGCTGGACATCGACTTCGGCCACCTCCGTACCAAGCTGGGCGGCGGCGACAACGGCCACAACGGGTTGAAGTCGATCCGTGGCGCCCTCGGCACCGGTGACTTCTACCGCGTGCGCTGGGGTGTGGGCCGTCCTCCGGGGCGCCAGGACCCGGCCGACTTCGTGCTGTCGCCCTTCCCCAAGTCGCTGGCCGAGGACGTCGCCGTCGAGGTCTCCCGCGCTGCGGACGCGGTCGAGTGCCTCGTCACGCACGGCCTCGACGCCACCCAGCAGAAGTTCAACTCCTGATCTCTCGCCCTCTCCGTGGGTGCGCCGCCGCAGGTCACTGGGCCCTGTAACTGAATCGTTACATTCCGGTTCCTGACGATCTCTTGTAGATCGCTCCACGGAGTGCGTAGATTGATCCACACGATGTGTAGAGCGGTCTACACAATCCGGTGAAGGAAGTCGACGATGACTCAGGCACGTACGTCCGTGACGATCGAGGACGTCGCCGCGCACGCTGGTGTCTCCCGCGCCGCCGTCTCCAAGGTCATCCGCGACGCGTACGGGGTGAGCGACGCGATGCGCGCCAAGGTCGAGGCGTCCATCAGGGAGCTCGGGTACCGCCCGAGGGTGTCCGCGCGCGCCATGCGAGGGGCCACGTACACCCTGGGCATCGAGATCCCCACCATCCGCAACCCGTTCTTCGCGAAGATCATCACCGGAGCCACCGCCGCGCTCGAAGGCACGCGCTACCAGCTCATCGTGGCGCCGGCCGGCCCCCACCACGACCGAGGCCCCCAGGCGGTCCAGGTCCTCGCCGACCGTCAGGTCGACGGCATCATCGCGGTGTCCACCGCGGTCGACCCCGAGTGGCTCGAGGACCTGGCCCTCAGCACGCCCCTCGTCATGCTGGGCCGTCACGACGCCTCGCGGAACTACGACACCGTGGTCAACGACGACGCCGCGGGCACGCGCATGGTCGTGCGTCACCTGTACGACCTGGGGCACCGCGACATCGCGCACGTCACGATCGACCCCCTGTGGGAGAAGCACCTCCCGACCGGTCCCCACGCCACGCGCGCCCGCACGTACCGCGAGGTCATGTCGGAGCTCGGTCTGGCGGACAGGACCAAGGTCGTCTACGTCTCCCAGGAGGGCGGGATGCGCGAGGCGGCCCGGAGGCTGCTGACCGAGCAGGACCGGCCCACCGCGGTCTTCGCAGGTCACGACGAGATCGCCCTCGCGGTCCTCGAGACGGTGGCGGACCTGGGCCTCACGACGTCCGACGTCTCCGTGGCCGGCTACGACGACAGCGACATCGGTGCGCATCCGCTGGTGTCCCTGACGAGCATCAACCAGTCCGGCACGAGGATGGGCGAGATCGTCGTCCGCCTCCTCCTGGAGCGCATCGCCGGCCGCACCGAGCCGGTCCACGAGGTCATCACACCGACGTTGATGGCCCGCAAGACGACCGTCCCCCTCTCCGACGGGGCCGGAAGGCAGCCGCAGGACCACCACCTGCCGACACGCAAGTAATCCCTGGCGGCCACGTCCGTGGCCTCCACTCATCAGGAGGTACAACGAAGTGTCACTCCCCAAGAAGACCCTCGCGGTCTTGGCCGGCCTCGCGGCCGGTGCTCTCTCGCTGTCCGCGTGCAGCGCGGGCTCGCTGGGTTCGAGCTCGGGCGGTTCCGGCGCCGCAGCCGCGACCACCACGATCACCTACCTCGTGGACAACGGCGACGCCACGGTCAAGACGGCCACCGCTCTCGTGGCCGCCTACAACGCCCTCAACACGGGCGTGACGGTCAAGCTCGACACGCGGGCACAGGGCACCGACGGCGACAACGCGGTCAAGACCAAGCTCGCCACCGGTGACATGGCGGAGGTCTTCGCCTACAACTCCGGCTCCCTCATGGCTGCCCTGGACCCGGCCAAGAACCTCGTCCCGCTCACGAACGAGTCGTACATCTCGACGCTGCAGGACTCCTTCAAGACGGCGGTCACGTACAAGGGCCAGGTGTACGGCATCCCCATGGGCCAGGCCATGGGTGGCGGCATCCTCTACAACAAGAAGGTCTTCTCCCAGCTCGGCCTGTCGGTCCCGAAGACGTGGGCCGACTTCATGGCCAACAACGCGAAGATCAAGGCGGCCGGGATCGACCCCGTGATCCAGACCTACGGCGACACGTGGACCTCGCAGCTCTTCGTGCTGGCGGACTTCCACAACATCGCGGCGGCCGACCCGAGCTGGGCCGAGAACTACACGAACAACAAGGCCAAGTACGTCAACCAGCCCGCTCTGTCGAGCTTCCAGCGCCTCGAGGCCGTGGCCAAGGCCGGCTACATGAACAAGGACTTCGCCTCGATCAAGAACACTCAGGGCCTCCAGGACCTGGTCAAGGGCACGGGCGCCCAGTACCCGATGCTCACGTTCACGGTCGCGTCGTACGTGACCATGGCCGACGACGCCGCGCAGAACATCGGCTTCTACGCCCAGCCCGGTGACGACGCCGGCAAGTACGGCCTGACCGCCTGGACGCCTGGCGGTGTGTACATCCCCACGAGCGCCACCGGCGCCAAGCTCGACGCCGCGAAGAAGTTCGTCGCGTGGCTGGCCTCGAAGGACTCGTGCGACGTACAGACGAAGGCCGTCACGCCGACCGGTCCGTACATGGTCAAGGGCTGCTCGCTGCCGTCCGGCCTGCCCACCGCAGTCACTGACCTGCAGAAGTTCTTCGACGACGGCAACGTGAGCCCGGCGCTCGAGTTCCTCTCCCCGATCAAGGGCCCGAACCTGGAGAAGATCACCGTCGAGGTGGGCTCCGGGATCACCTCGGCCGCTGACGGCGCGAAGCGCTACGACGAGGACGTCAAGAAGCAGGCGCAGCAGCTCGGCATCGCCGGCTGGTGACATCGACCTGGGGGGCCGGTCACCCGGCCCCCTGGGCCCCTCAGTTCCACCTCTCGGTGGGGCCGTGCCGAACGAGTTCCGCACGGCCCCATCACGACGACACGAGAAGGCCATGAGCTCACCCGAAACCAGCGCCCCCAGCGCGCGGCGCGCGACCCGAGGCAGTACGCCCCGGTCGTCCGCGAGACACGTGGACCAGACGTACCCCCACTGGTTCTACCTCCCAGGCGGGCTGATCTACGTCGCCCTGTTCCTGGTGCCGACAGTGTTCTCCTTCTACTTCGCGTTCACGCGCTGGACGCTGTTCAAGGCGACGTTCATCGGCTTCGACAACTTCGTCCTCTTCTTCCAGGAGCCGGGCCTCATCGGCTCCCTCAAGAACACGATCATCTACGGCTTCACCACCTCGGGTGCCAAGGTGGTCCTCGGAATGCTGCTCGCCGTCGTGCTCAGCGCCCCGATCATCGCCCGCGGGTACCTGCGCTCCGTCACGTTCTTCCCGGTCCTCGTCAGCGCGGTCGGTGTGGGCATCACGTTCCAGGTGCTGCTCGACCCGTTCCACGGCGTCGTGAACGCCGCCATCCGGTCGATCACGCACGCCGACGGTCCGGGCTGGCTCACCAACCCGCACATCGCGCTGCTGAGCGTTGCGGCGATCGACGTGTGGAAGGGCATCGGCCTCGCCACCCTCATCTACATCGCGGGCATCGCCGCGATCCCCAACGAGTACTTCGAGGCCGCCCGGGTCGACGGCGCCACCGCGTGGCAGATCTTCCGCACGATCATCCTGCCCCTGTCGTTCCCCGCGACGTCGACGGTCATCACGCTGTCCCTCATCGGCGGACTGAGGAGCTTCGACCTCATCTGGACCACCACGCAAGGCGGTCCGGGGTTCTCGTCCGACGTCATCGCCTCGGTGATCTACAAGCAGTACCAGGCAGGCTTCTACGGCCTGTCGACCGCCGGCAACGTGATCCTCTTCATCGTCGTCACCGCGATCATCTACCCCCTGTCCCGCTGGCTGAACTCGAGGGAGACCGTGCTGTGAACGCCATGCGCAGACCCACCCGCTGGATCATCGGGATCGTCGGGATCGTCTTCACCACCGTGTTCTTCATCGTGCCGTTCGCATTCGTCTTCATGATGGCCGGGAAGGACCAGAACGAGGCCAGCAAGCTCGAGTTCTCGTGGCCCGCTCACTTCCAGCTCTGGGAGAACATCGTCGCCGTCTTCCAGGCGCGCGACTACATGCTCGTCATCGCGTTCATCAACTCGACGGTGCTCACCGTCGCCAGCGTCACGCTCATGGTGATCTTCGGCTCGATGATCGCCTTCGTCCTCGACCGGCGGAAGTCGAAGCTGAACCCGCTCGTCAACACGCTGGTCCTCGCAGGGCTCATCATCCCGCCGGCCGTCGTGCCGACGATCTGGGTCATGCAGTCGCTGCACCTGTTCAAGACGCTGCCGGGCCTGATCCTCATCGAGGTCGCGTTCGGCCTCGCGTTCACGGTGATCACGATGCGGGCGTTCATCGCGACGATCCCGCGGGAGATCGACGAGGCCGCGATCGTCGACGGCGCCGGGCCCCTGCGGCTCTTCTTCCAGGTCGTCTTCCCGCTGCTGCGCTCTGTGATCGTCACGATCGTCGTCGTACAGTCGATCTTCGTCTTCAACGACTTCCAGAACCCGCTGTACTTCCTGCCGGGTACGACGAACGCCACCGTGCAGCTCACGCTGTTCAACTACATGAGCCAGAATCTCAACTACTACAACCTTCTGTTCGCGAACATCCTCGTCATCACGATCCCGATGCTCATCATGTACATCATCTTCCAGCGCCAGATCGTCTCGGGAATGACGGCCGGGTCCGTCAAGGGCTGACCGCCCGCCCCGCCTCACCCCACACCGTCCGAAAGGGAGCACCGATGCCCACCGCCGTCGAATCCGTACGCCTCGAGTACCAGCCGGGTCCGGAGGCGCCCGTACCCTCGCCGCGGGTGTCATGGGTCACCGTCTCGGACGTGCAGGGGTGGCGTCAGAGCGCCGCGGAGCTGGCGTGGAGCGACGGCGCGACCACGGCGACGGCCACGGTCGACGGCGACGCGTCCGTCCTCGTGGCGTGGCCCTTCCCCGAGCTGGCGCCGCGCCAGCGCGGGACCGTGAAGGTACGGGTGCAGGGCCCGGACGGCTGGTCCGAGTGGAGCGCCGAGCAGGCCGTGGTGGCCACGTTCCTCGGCGAGGGGGAGTGGCGCGCCGACTTCGTCCGACTGGCCGAGCCGTCCCGGGAGGCGCAGCCGTTCCTGCTGCGTCACGAGTTCGACGTGGAGCCCGGGCTGGTCCGGGCCACGTGGTACGCGACCGCGCTGGGCGTGTACCAGGCCGAGGTCAACGGCCGGACGGTGGACGACCAGTTCCTCAAGCCCGGCTGGACGCCGTACCAGCACCGCCTCGTGCACGAGACCACCGACGTCACCGCGTCGCTGGTCGAGGGCCGGAACGCCATCGGCACCGCCGTCGCCGGCGGCTGGTACACCGAGCGGTTCGGCTTCCAGGGCCTGGCGAAGCCGTTCTACGGCGAGCAGCCGTCCGTCGCAGGGCAGCTGGCGCTCGAGTACGAGGACGGCCGGGTCGTCTGGGTCGCCACCGGGTCCGACTGGCAGGCGAGCGGCGACGCTCCGTACACCTCGGCGGGGATCTACGCGGGCGAGAGCTACGACGCGCGCCTCGTGCAGCCCGGCTGGTCGACACCCGGCTTCGACGCCCGGGGATGGTCGGCGGCTGAGGTGGCGGAGCCGGGCCCTGTGCCGGGAGCGCGCACGAGCCCTGAGGTTCGCGTCACGGAGACCGTCGAGGTCGCGGAGGTCATCACCTCCCCCTCGGGCAGGACCCTCCTCGACTTCGGCCAGAACCTCGTCGGCCGGCTGCGCCTCCGTGTGAGCGGCGAGGCGGGGACGACGATCACGCTGCGGCACGCCGAGGTGCTGGAGGACGGGGAGCTGGGCGTCCGTCCGCTCCGCGTGGCGAAGGCGACCGACACGTACACGCTGGCCGGGACCGGCGTCGAGGAGTGGGCGCCGACCTTCACGTTCCACGGCTTCCGGTACGCCGAGATCACGGGCTGGCCCGGGGGCGTCGACCCCAGCGCCGTGACCGCCGAGGTCATCGGGTCCGACATGGTCCGTACCGGCTGGTTCGAGTGCTCGGACCCCATGGTCACCCAGCTCCACGAGAACGTCGTGTGGGGCATGCGCGGCAACTTCCTCTACCTGCCGACCGACTGCCCCCAGCGCGACGAGCGCCTCGGCTGGACGGGCGACATCCAGATCTTCGGGCCGACGGCGACCTACCTGTACGACTGCGACGGCTTCCTCTCGTCCTGGCTGGTCGACCTCGCGCTGGAGCAGAAGGCCTCCGGCGGCGTGCCGTTCATCGTCCCGGACGTGCTGCACTCGGCGAAGCTGCCCGCGGCCGCGTGGGGCGACGTCGCGGTGATCCTCCCCTGGACCTTGTACGAGCGGTTCGGCGACCGTGGCGTCCTGGAGGCGCAGTACCCGTCGGCGAAGGGCTGGGTCGACCAGCTGCTCGCGATCGCGGGGGACCGGTACCTCTGGGAGGGCGGCTTCCAGTTCGGCGACTGGGTCGACCCGGACGCACCGCCGGACCAGCCGGCGAAGGCGAAGGCCGACCCCGACCTCGTCGCCAGCGCGTACCTGTTCCGCTCGTCCGACCTGCTCGCCCGCTCCGCGGCGGTGCTCGGCCGTACCGAGGACGCCGAGCACTACGCGGACGTCGCCCGTCGGGTCCGCGAGGCCTGGCTCGCCGAGTACGTGACGCCGAGCGGCCGGGTCCTGTCCGACGCGCAGACGAGCTACGCGCTCGCCATCGCGTACGGGATCGCCACCGGCGAGCTCGCGCAGACGATGGGCGACCGGCTCGCCTGGCTCGTGCGCCGCGACGGCTACCGGATCGGTACGGGCTTCGTGGGCACGCCGCTCATCACCGACGCCCTCTCCCGTACCGGTCACCTCCGCCAGGCGGGCCGCATGCTCACGCAGACGGAGTGCCCGTCGTGGCTGTACCCGATCACGATGGGTGCCACGACGATCTGGGAGCGGTGGGACTCGATGCTCGAGGACGGCTCCATCAACCCCGGCGAGATGACGAGCTTCAACCACTACGCACTCGGCGCGGTCGCCGACTGGCTGCACCGTGTCGTCGGCGGCCTCGCCCCGGCAGCACCCGGCTACCGCGCTCTCGAGATCGCGCCCGAGCCCCTCGCCGGGATGGAGTGGGCGACCACGACGCACGAGACGCCGTACGGTGCGGCGACCGTCTCCTGGCGGCGTCAGGGCGGGCAGGTCCACGTCATGGCGATCGTGCCGGCCAACGCGTCCGCGACGGTCCGGCTGCCGGACGCGAGCGAGCACGAGGTCGGCGCCGGCACGTACGAGTGGAGCGTCCAGGACGTGGCGCCTGCCGCCCGGCCGGAACGCGTGTCCGCCGACTCGCCGCTGTCCGCGATCATCGACGACCCCGAGGCGTACGCGACGGTCATGGGCGCGTTCCGACGGATCGACCCGAACGTGGCGAAGGAGTTCCGTCGCCGGACCAAGTGGGTCCCGAACCAGCCCCTCTTCGGCACGTTCAGCCTCATCTCGCCGGCGGTCATCCACGAGGTGGTTGGCAGTCTCGAGGCCCTCAACGAGTCCCGCGGTCTCTGACGGTCGGTCATCAAGGGGTGATGGAAACCCAGCACTGTCCACGACGAATTCGTCGTGGGGTGCAGAGATGACGACACCCCTTGATGAACCGACGGGCGGGTCGCGCCCGTCGCACGCCGCCGGGAGACAGGCGCAGGCCTGTCGTACAGCCCGGGTAGGGTAGGCCGCCGTGACGGTGAAGGCGCTCGTTGACCTCGTGGCGGCCGACCGCGTGGTCGGGCGCTGCATCGACGATGCCCGCGCGCACCTCCCCGTCCTCGACGTCACGGCCCCGCCCGCGCTGCGACCGATCCTCGCCGCAGCCTTCGCCGAGCGCGCCGACCGTACGGTCCTGCTCGTCACGAGCACGTACCGCGAGGCGGAGCAGCTGACGGCCGAGGTCGCCTCGGTGATCGGCGAGGAGGACGTCGCCTACTACCCGGCCTGGGAGACCCTCCCGCACGAGCGGCTCAGTCCCCGCTCCGACACGGTCGGGCGTCGCCTCGCCGTCCTGCGACGCCTTGTCGGCACGGACGAGGCGCCGCGACCGCACGTCGTCGTGGCGCCTGTACGGTCGCTGCTCCAGCCGCAGGTCAAGGGCCTCGGCGAGATGCGGCCGGTGACGATCCGCACGGGCGAGGACTACGACCCCACGGACCTGGCCCGCGACCTCGTCGCCGCGGCCTACGTGCGAGTGGACCTCGTGGAGCACCGCGGCGAGTTCGCCGTACGAGGCGGCATCGTCGACCTGTTCTGCCCCACCGAGGAGCACCCCGTCCGCATCGACTTCTTCGGTGACACCGTCGAGGAGATCCGGCACTTCGAGGTCGCCGACCAGCGGTCCGGCGCCATGACCCGCGACCACATCGTCGCCTACCCCTGCCGCGAGCTCCTCCTGACGCCGCAGGTACGGGAGCGTGCCCGGGCGCTCGGCGAGGCGCACCCGGAGCTGCTCGACATGGTCGACCGCATCGCCGCGGGCCACGCCGTGGAAGGCATGGAGGCGCTGGCGCCGGCCCTGGTCGACGGCCTCGAGCTGCTCGTCGACGTCGTGCCCGCCGACACGCTCGTCCTCGTCTGCGACCCCGAGCTCGTACGGACCCGTGCGGTCGACCTCGAGGCCACCTCGCAGGAGTTCCTCGCCGCCTCGTGGGCGGCCTCCGCGGGAGGAGGCCAGGCGCCCATCGACCTCGGCGCCGCTGCGTACCAGCCCTTCTCGTCCGTACGCAGCCATGCGCTGTCACGCGGGCTCTCGTGGTGGTCGCTGTCGCCGTACGCGGCGGCGCCGGACGCGGAGCACGCCCCACTCGAGGCCGAGGACGGCGAGCTGGTCGACCTGTCCA
>DASSQF010000139.1:0-2335 GCA_035702685.1 Propionibacteriaceae bacterium | reverse complement strand
GTCGAGTGAGAGCGTCACCTCGTGCGTCTCGCCGCCGGCGACCCCCGCCGCCTGGCGGTGCTGCGCCGACAGGGGCACCAGGTACGAGCCGCCCATGACGGCGATCGTCGAGGCGTACGTGTAGCCGGCGATGGTCACGGTGACGGGGACTCGCCTGCCGGCGCCGAAGGCGGTCACGATCTCCTCCGGCACCTCGATGCCGACGTTGTTGCCCGTCTGGCGCAGCGTCGTGGTGAAGGTGGGCACGGGTCCTCCTCGGCGATCGGGTCGCCCCAGACTAGGAGTCGGGCGCGGCCGCGGCTAGGGGACGACGCTGTAGGTCAGGACCAGCGTGCCGAGCTCCGACGCGGCGTGGGACTCGAGGCGCAGGCGGCGCATCTCGGGCAGGTCCTCGAAGAGCCGCCGGCCTGTACCGAGCAGGAGCGGGTGGACGAGCAGCGTCACGTCGTCGACGAGACCGGCCGCCAGGAGGCTGCGGGCCAGGCGGCCGCTGCCCAGCACGACGATGGACCCGTCCCCGATCGTCTTGAGGGCTGCGACGCGGTCGAGGACGTGGTCACGGATGAGGATCGTGGGGTCCCACGCCACATCCTCCCGGGTCGTGCTCACCACGTACTTCTGCGTCGAGTTCAGGTGGGCGGCCATGGGGTCGCTGTCCGGCTGGTGGGGCCAGAAGGCCGCCATGTGGTCGTACGTCCTGCTGCCGAACAGGTACGCGGTCGTCTCGGACGTGGGCCCGATCCGGCCGCCGTCCGGCAGCACCACCGGATAGTCGTTGCCCCACCCGCCGTAGGGGAAGCCCTCCTCGGGACCTGCGAGCCCCTGCATGACCCCGTCCACGGACACGAACTCGACCAGACCCAGTCGTCGCATGACGCACCTCCTGCTGCCAACGACCCTAGGTCCCGGCGCCAGAGCCGGCTCGGCCCAGGAGGGCGAGGGCGTCGGACCACGCGTCGACGCAGTGGACCGCCTCGGCCATGCTCCGGCCGGTGGCGAGGGCGCTCAGCAGCGGCCAAGCCGGAAGGACGTTCGTCCAGTAGTCCCGTCCGACGAGGACGAGGGGCGGCACCCGGACACCGGCCGGCGCGTAGAAGGCCGGGGTGGCGGCCTGGAAGATCTCCTGGACCGTACCTGCGGCGCCGGGCAGGAACAGCACGCCTCCGCCGCACAGCTGCAGCAGCGTGTCTTCGCGCAGCGCGTTGGAGAAGTACTTGGCGATCGCCGCGGGGAACACGTTGGGCGGCTCGTGGCCGTAGAACCAGGTGGGGATCCCGTAGCCGCCCCCTTCCGGGTACTGCTCGCACACCTCGAGCGCCAGCCGCGCCCACGCGTCGACGCTCGGCGCGTACCCCGGCACGCCCGCGAGCTTGGCGAGCACCTGGTCGAGGTCCTTCGGGGCTGACGCCATCCGAGCCCCCAGGTTCACCGCCTCCATCGCTCCGGGACCGCCTCCCGTGAGGACCGTCATCCCGGCCTGGGTCAGGGCCAGCCCGAGCCGCGCCGCGTCCGCGTACATGTCGCTGCCCCGGACGACCCCGTGCCCGCCCATGACGCCGACGACGCTCTCGCGGTGCAGACGCCCGATCGCGTCCGTGAGGGCGTCGCTGATCGAGTGGTCGTGGAGGCTCATCGCGAGGGTGGCGCTGACGTCCGGGGGAGTGCCCTGCCTCAGCCGCCACGCGTTGCTCTGCGCGTCGGGCGAGGAGGTGTACTCACCGCCCTCCGGCACGGTCCCGTACAGGTCGGCCGCGGTGTACAGCCTCACCCGGTACGGGTCGAAGGGGAGCCCCTCGAGACCCGGGAACACGAGCGCGCCCCGGTCGCGCAGGGAGTCCTCCACGGGGAGTTCGAGGCGGCACCCCAGGAAGATGGCGCCGCGGGGCTCCGCGGTGAGCAGCGCCTCCGAGCGCTCCCGGAGGTCGACGTCCTGGACGAACCACCCGGCCATCACCCTGCTGCGAGAGCGCAACTGGTCGAACTCCTCGAGGGACTCGACCTCCACGCTGCCGACCGTCTGTGTCACCCCTCCACTCTGGCGCACCACGGAAGAGCCTGGCCTCCGGTGTGTGAGTGTCCTCACGTGCGCTGCAGGTGCGTCCCGCCGCCAGGTACGGTGGGCACCCGTCGGAACACCGGCAGCCCCATGAATCGAGCGAGGAGCCCCCAGCGCATGTTGGACGTCGAGTGGTCCCAGCTGGAGCGCGCCCTCGCCGACCTCCAGTCGCAGCTGCGCGACGGTCTGGTGTCCGCAGACATCCTCGACCTCACGACAGGGGTCAGCCTCGTCTCGTTCAACGCGAACGCCGAGGCCTCGACGCAGTTCGCGCGGATG
>DASSQF010000138.1:0-2164 GCA_035702685.1 Propionibacteriaceae bacterium | reverse complement strand
AGCTGCGCAGTTGACCAGGCTCCCACGGGACCGTGCTCGACGGCCGGGGGGTTCGAGTGCGTCCATCACCAGGTTGCGCAGCTGCATGGGCTCCCACGGGACCGTGCTCGAGGGCGGGAGAAGCACTTGATGCGGGAGCGCTTCCGAGAACCAGTGCCCATGGCTGGATCGGCTCTCGCCGAACTCCGCCGCATCGGGCCGTTGCCGCACTCCTGCGCCAGCCAGCCGCCCAGCCTGCAGCGCGCCGGGACGAGAAGGAGTCGCGGCCCCATTCCCCAGGTCAGTTGGAGAACACGGGGCCCGCCACCCCCGGTCCGCCGGGCCGCGGCACAGGGATGGGGGTGCTTGCGCGCGCTCGTCGCCCTGACCGTACGCGAACCCGTTCTCTCACCCCCGGGTCAGTCGGAGGAACGCGCTCGCCAGACCCAGTTCGTGCGGTCGTACACGGGCTGGAAGCCAGCACGGAGCATGTTGTTCAGGGACGGGTTCACCTGTCCGTCGCCGGGGCGCCAGGTCTCCGCCGAGAACACGCGCGCCCCTGCCGCACGGGCGGCCTCGACACGCACAACGAAGAGCGCCGACTGGGCACCCCGGTTGCGCGCCTCGGGGAGGGTGGCCACCCCGCAGAAGGCCGCCCGACCGTCCTTCACGTGCAGGAGACCTCCCGAGACCAGACGGTCGCCGTCCCACGCGCCGAACGCCTGAAAGGCCGGGTTGCTGCGCACGGACCCCGCGAACATCCCTGTGAGGGGGCCTTCCGGCATCTCGAAGCCGACTCGCATCACCTCGGCCCACGCGTCGAGGTCTCCGGCCTCGACGGGCCCGACGCGGAGGTCGGAGCGCGCCGGCGACGGCGGCGTCGGTGCGCGAAGCAGCTTCGTCCAGGTGCTGTCGCTGACGATCCCGTGGCGTGCGCACAGGTCGTCCCAGTCGGCCGGGAGGACCGCGGGGGCTATCTGGAGAACAGCGACCCCACTCCCGTTCTCGCGATAGACGTCGAGGACATCCCCGATCACCTCGTCCGCCACAGGCTCAGTGACCCCGAACCCCAGGGCCTTGTTCCAGTACCCGCCTGTGGGGTCGTGACGCATGGCCAGGGCGACCCCGCCGTGCAGGCGCACGGTGGTGGTTCCGAGCTGCTCCCGAACGGTCTCGGGAGCCCCGGACTCGAACGCGAACATGAACTCCGCCTCGGCGAGCTCGGCGTCGGCGACCTGCTCGAGCGACGGGTCCCCCACCAGCGAGTACACGGTCATGGCGGGATCATCCTCGCGACGATCAGCTCCCACAAGGGACGACGGCATCGCCGACCTGGACGCGGCCCGGCCTCGTCACGACGGCGTCGACACCGAAGAGGACCTCCGTGCCCTCCCGGCGGTAGCCGGCGAGCGCTCGCAGCGCCTCGACGCGAGGACCTCCCATGTCCGGATCGAGGTCGATGACGGGGCACCGGGCAATGGCGCTCCGTACCTCCACCTCGGCCGCGCCGAGCGCCAGCCGACGACCGATCCACGCATCCTCCACGTGCGGCGCATCCGTGTCCACGGTGAACGTCGCGCGGAACTGCGCGTCGAGGACAGGAGCACCCAGGCGGCGCGACAGCTCGTCCAGCGAGCCTGTCGTCACCAGGCTGACGCTGGCGCCGTAGACGACCTCCCCGGCAGCGGCACGCGCGAGGACGACCGGGTATCCCAGATGAGCGGAGTACGCCGCCGCCCACGGGCCGTCGACGATCTCGAGCGATGCCCTGCGTCCCCAGTAGTCGAGCGGGCTCCTCTCGCCGGACGCGGCCGGCACCCCCTCGACCGTGGCACCGGGCAGGGTGACCGTGAGCACTCCCCCGTCCCACGCCGCTCGGGTCTGCATGAGAGACGGGTTCTCCACGGTCCGGACCACGCGGCCACGGGCCGGGTCCACGAGGCAGAACACCCGGTCACCGACCGGCCCGTCCCACGCCAGGTCGACGTACGACCGGCTCAGGTGACGGGTCCCCTTGAGCGAGGCGAAGCCGGTCCGGGAGACATGCACGCGGTCACTGTGGCATGCGGCCCCGTCTCCCCACCACGTGGCAGCCCACGTGACGCGCGGTGAGGTCTCAGTCCTCTCACTCCCGGCGCGGGCTCGCCGCCACCTCTCAGCCCACCGCACGTACATTCACGTCTCA
>DASSQF010000137.1:0-4588 GCA_035702685.1 Propionibacteriaceae bacterium | reverse complement strand
GAGGATCGACATGACCCAGGTCACGCCGGAGCCGGCGCCGAACAGCGGCGCCCAGATCGTGTGCGCACCCACGAGGATGGCGGACACCGCGGCGTACAGCGGGGTCATGATCGCGTTCAGGAAGTCCCAGAAGGCGAGTGGTACGAGCAGTGCGGTCATTCCTCAACCCCTGTTGCTGCGGAGCCGATCGGCTCCTTGGACGATGTGCCGGCCTGCTGCGCGAGCCACTGCTCGGCCTCGGGAGTGCCGGGGACGTAGTCGACGCCACCCATCGACCACGGGTGGCAGCGTGCGATCCGGCGGACTGTCAGCCAGCTCCCCCGGACGGCACCGTGGACCTGCAGGGCACGCAGCCCGTACGCCGAGCACGTCGGGTGGTACTTGCAGACGTCCCCGTACAGCGGGGAGACGATCCGTCGCCAGAGGTTCACGAACGCGATGAGCACGTATCTCACGCGACGGCCGCCTGCCACGCCGACGCGAAGTCGCCCGCGAGGCGTTCTGGGGCGGTCGCTGCCGCGGGGAGCGCCCGTACGACGACGTCGACCCCGCGCGTCTGGCTGCGCAGCCGGTCCGCGACGAGGTGGCGGAGACGCCGCTTCACCCGGTTGCGCGTCACGGCCCCACCGACGGCCTTGGAGACGACGAATCCCGCCCGGGCGAGTGTGTCCGGACGGGAGAGGACGTGCAGGACGACCGTCGGGCGGCCGACGCGGCGACCGCGCCGTACTGTCGTCCTGAAGTCGTCGGACGATCGAAGCCGAGCAGCTGCCGGCAGCATGTGTGGGTCAGGCCGACAGCTCGGCGCGGCCCTTGCGGCGACGCGCGGACAGGATGGCGCGCCCGGCGCGGGTCCGCATGCGGGTACGGAAGCCGTGCGTACGGCTACGGCGCCGGTTGCTCGGCTGGAACGTGCGCTTGCTCATGGGACTCTCCCGGGTGCTCAGTGTCGTCGCACGCCATGAGGCGCACGGGAACGGCCGCTGACGTCAGCGACCCGACTACTTTACGTGGCAGTCCTGTGGCGAGCAAACCGTCGCTCGTCCGGCGGGCAGGGCACCGTCCCCGAGCCGCTCGATAAGGCGACCCCTGACCACGACCTGGACACGTTCCGGACCACGTCGTGGACCCGCCAGATGAGGAGTTTCTCACCTCGTTATCGCTGCTGGAAAGGGAAAGCCAGGCGACACGCCGACCGGCTCAGGAATCATCTGGCACCGGGTTGCGCGAGCCGCGACGAGGCCGTTAGGTTTCTCCACGATCACGCTTCCGAAGGACCCCGCCGCCGGCCGACCACCATCCACATGGACGCTACTCTCTTGTGGACAACTTGGTTTCTGAGTGTCCCCGCGAGCAACGGGATTGACGCACAAATTCGTGCTCTGGCTAGGGAGGGACATGACTGACGGTCCTTCCACCAGCATCGACAGGGACATCTCGAGGCTGTGGACACGGGTCATCGCCGAGCTGGACGGACCGAGCCGCGCCATCGTCTCGAGCTGTGTGCCGCTCACCATGCACGAGTCCACGCTCATGGTCGCCGCTCCCAACGAGTTCACGCGCGACCGCCTCGAGAACCGCCTTCGCGGGCGCATCGAGGCGACCCTCAGCGACGCTCTCGGGGAGCCCTCGCACATCGGCGTGACGATCGACCAGTCCATGCACTCCGGGGAGCCGCGCCTCGAGCGGTACGACCGGCTCGACGACTTCGACGAGATCCAGCCGAGCCCGTCGCCCCGGAGCCGCCACGACCACGCCCGGCTCAACCCCAAGTACACGCTCGAGACGTTCGTCATCGGCCCGTCGAACCGCTTCGCGCACGCCGCGGCCGTCGCCGTGGCGGAGGCTCCGGGCAAGTCGTACAACCCACTCCTCATCTACGGCGCGTCCGGGCTCGGCAAGACCCACCTGCTCCACGCGCTCGGCCACTACGTGCAGACGTACCACCAGCACCTCCGCGTGAAGTACGTCTCCACCGAGGAGATGACGAACGAGTTCATCAACGCGATCTCCGACAACCGCCAGGCGCAGTTCCGCCGCGCCTACCGCGACGTGGACGTGCTGCTGATCGACGACATCCAGTTCCTGGAGAAGAAGATCGGTACGCAGGAGGAGTTCTTCCACACGTTCAACACGCTCCACAACGCGAGCAAGCAGATCGTCATGACCTCCGACCGCCCGCCCAAGCTCCTCGAGGCCCTCGAGCCGCGGCTCCGCAGCCGGTTCGAGTGGGGCCTCATCACCGACGTCCAGCCACCCGACCCGGAGACCCGGATCGCCATCCTCCTCAAGAAGGCGCTCCACGAAGGCCTCACGGTCCCGCCCGAGGTCCTGGAGTTCATCGCGACCCGGATCCAGAGCAACATCCGCGAGCTCGAGGGCGCTCTCATCCGGGTCACGGCGTACGCGTCGCTCAACAGGCAGACTGTCGACCTGGATCTCGCGGCCGCGGTGCTCAAAGACCTCATCCCCGAGGGTGACGAGCACCCCATCACGATCACGATGATCATGGGTGAGACGGCGTCGTACTTCGATCTCTCGCTCGACGAGCTCACCGGACCGGGCCGCGCGCAGAGCGTCGCGACGGCGCGTCAGATCGCCATGTACCTGTGCCGCGACCTCACCGATGCGAGCCTGCCGAAGATCGGGCAGCACTTCGGCGGCCGGGACCACACGACCGTCATGCACGCCAACCGCAAGATCAAGGACCTCATGAGTCGCGACCGCGACGTCTACACGAAGGTCACCGAGCTCACGAACCGCATCAAGCAGTCCGCCCAGCGCCGCTGACCCCGCGGCCCGCGCTCGAGGAGGTCCCATGCGACTGGTCCGGTACAACGTCGCGGCGAGCCTCGACGGGTACGTGGCCGGCCCGACCGGCGGCTTCGACTGGATACCCGACGACGAGACGGTCGACTTCGCGGCCATCTTCGCCCGCGTCGACACGGTCCTCCTGGGACGCAGGTCCTACGAGGTCGCGATCGGCATGGACGGCGAGCTTCCCTGGGGCCCCGACACGAGGGTCTTCGTCTTCTCCTCGACCCTGCGGCCCGAGGCGTACCCCGACGTCACCGTTGTCGCCGACCACGCCGTCGAGCGCGTCCAGGCACTCCGCGAGGAGGCCGGCGAGGGTGAGATCTGGCTGTTCGGTGGCGGGGAACTGTTCCGCACCCTCCTTGTCGGCGGCCAGGTCGACCGGGTCGAGGTGACCGTCGTCCCCGTCCTCCTCGGCGGTGGAACGCCCCTGCTTGCCGTCGGAGCGACGACCACGAAGCTCTCACTCCTCGACACCCATACCTACCCGAGCGGCATGGTCGGGCTCACCTACGAGGTCGTTCGCTGATCTGTCGGGCTTCCGTCACCCCACGTCCCTTGACCCGGTCCCGTCCCCCCACACCCGATTTCGGTCGACGTCGAGGTATCCACACTGTCCACAAGGGGGTGTGGACAATGTGTGGCCCTGGACCTTGTCGTCGTGGAGTCGCCGGCCGTTCACCGAGGAGTCCCCAGATCCTCCCCGTGTAGTTCGGTGACGGTCCACAGGAACGACATGTCTGGGATTCAGATGCGACCTGGGGTGACGATGCGCATCCACAGCGTCCACACCACCTACTACTACTGCTTACGGAGTCATAGAAGATCAAGGATCTGAAGTCTGCGGGGGCTCGGGCTGGGGACAACAGCCTTCTCGTCGTGGAGACGGCCAGAGGGCTCCCATGCGGGCCACATCGTGCAGTTCCGTGACGATAGGATGCGCAGGCGAACGAGAGGGGTAGCGGTGAAGATCCGACTCGACAAGGACGTCCTGGCCGAGGCTGTGCAGTGGGCGGCGCGAAGCCTGCCCACGCGGCCGAGCGTCCCGATCCTCGCCGGTCTGCTGATGAAGGCCGAGGACCGCACCGTCGTCTTCTCCAGCTTCGACTACGAGACGTCCGCCCGGATCACCGTGCCGGCCGAGGTCTCAGAGCCCGGCGTCGCGCTCATCTCGGGCCGCCTGCTCGCCGACATCTCCCGGTCCCTGCCGAACAAGCCGGTGACGCTCACCGCGGCCGGGTCGAGCCTCGAGCTCGTCTGCGGCTCCGCACGGTTCACGCTGCAGCTCCTCCCGGTGAACGACTACCCGGAGCTCCCGCAGATGCCCGAGGCGAGCGGCACCGTACCCAGCGAGGACTTCGCCCGTGCTGTCTCCCAGGTCGTCGTCGCCGCGGGGCGCGACGAGCTGCTCCCCGTCTTCACCGGCGTCCGCGTCGAGATCGAGGGCGACCAGGTCGACCTCCTCGCGACGGACCGGTACCGCATGGCGCTCAAGGAGCTCGGCTGGAACCCCGCCTCGACGCAGGCCTCGGCCGCCGCGCTCGTACCCGCGAAGGTCCTCGCCGACGCGGCCCGCTCGATGACGTCCGGCGAGACCGTGACGCTGAGCATCGCCACCGCCAGCTCGGGCGAGGGACTCATCGGCCTCGAGGGCGAGGGTGCCGGCGGCTCGCGCCAGATCACGACACGCCTCCTCGACGGCGAGTTCCCCAAGGTGCGCCACCTCATGAGCGTCAACCCGGCCCTGACCGTACGGACCAACACGGCCGACCTG
>DASSQF010000136.1:0-4209 GCA_035702685.1 Propionibacteriaceae bacterium | reverse complement strand
CTACGCTGTTCAGAGATCAACCATCGGGAGGCCGCATGCGCGTCGCAGTGTTCGGAGTGAATGGTCGGATGGGTGGCGAGGTGTGCCGCGCGGTCACCACGAGCCCCGACCTCGACCTCGTCGCCGGTCTCGATGTGGGCGACAACCGGAACGACGCGCGGCGCGCCCAGGTGGTCGTCGACTTCACCCACCCCGACGGCGTCATGGACAACGTGAGGTGGTGCATCGAGAACGGCCTCCACATGGTCGTCGGCACCACCGGGTTCACCGAGGAGCGCTACGACGAGATCCGGACCTGGCTGGGCGACCAGCCGAGCCTGGGAGTGCTCGTGGCGGCCAACTTCTCCATCGGAGCCGTCCTCATGATGCACTTCGCGTCGGTCGCCGCCGCCCACTACGACAGCGCCGAGATCATCGAGCTCCATCACCCCACCAAGGCGGACGCTCCGTCCGGTACGGCCGTGGCGACCGCGCACATGATCGCGGCCACCCGCAAGGAGGCGGGTCTCGGTGACGTCCCGGACGGCACCGTGCACGAGCTGCCGGGAGCCCGCGGTGCGGTCGTCGACGGCATCCACGTCCACGGCGTGCGGCTGGGCGGCCTCCTCGCCCACCAGGAGGTCCTCTTCGGCTCCTCCGGTGAGACGCTGACCATCCGCCACGACTCGATGGACAGGGCGTCCTTCATGCCGGGTGTCGTGTCGGCGATCCGCTGGGTGCCGACCCATCCCGGTCTGACGGTCGGGATCGGTCCGCTGCTGGGCCTGGAGGGCTGAGCTCTTGGCGTCCGCTCCCAGAAAGGCGATGAGGGCGCTCATCGCTCTCGCCGTCGTCGCTGCGCTGCTCGCCGCGGCTGTCGGCATCGGCGACACCGTCGGCCGCCGCTACGCGGAGAACAGGGCCGCCCAGGCGATCCTGCAGCGTTCCGGCCTGGTCTCGAGCGTCGCGATCACCGACCAGGTGTTCGTGCTGTCGCTCCTGCGTCAGCACTTCGACAACGTCGACGTGGACTTCCCGGCGATGCCGATCAGCGCCCGGAGCCGCTCCCTGACGCCGAAGGTCAGCGTCAACCTCACGGACGTGTCGGCCACCGACGGCTTCTCGCGGTTCGTCGCGGGGAAGGCGACGGCGGTCGCGTCCCTCCAGTGGAGCCAGGTGTCGAGCCTCGCCGGCTACTCGGTGACGCCCAACGGGAACGGGATCCTCGTCGCGGTGAACTACGACCTGTACGGGATCAAGGTCGCCGGGACGGTGACGGCGACGCCGACGATCAAGGACGGGAAGCTCGTCCTGACGAACACCGCGCTCAAGGTCGCGGGCGTCGACGTGCCCCCGGCGATCACGAGCTACCTCCTCGCCCAGGTGACCGCGCCCGTCGACCTCGGCCTGCCCAAACCCTTCGTCCCGACCTCGCTGCAGGTCACACCGGATGCGCTGACGATCACGGCGCAGGGGACCGACGTGGACGTCACGGCCCTCGGCTGAACCAGGCTCCTGACGGCTCAGGCCGAGATGTCGGTGTGCAGTCGCACGAGCTTGACGCGTCCGGCGGGTCCCTCGGCGCTGGCGTGGATCCCGTCGGGCGCCCAGCCCATCTCCTGGAGCCAGGCGCGCAGGTCATCGGCCGTGCTGGGGAGCCACCACGTCGCACGGGTGAAGCCGTCCGCTCTCAGGGTGTCGACCGCGGCCTGGACGAGTCGCGTGCCGTGGCCGCGTGACCGTTCGGGCGGGCGGACCATGAGCTCGACGACCTGGCCGTCCTGCGCGTCGGCGTCCTCGTCCTCGGACGGTCCCACCGCGACCATGCCCACGACCGCCTCGTGCTCCGTGGCGACGAGGACCCTGTACGAGGCGAGGGGCGGCCTGGTGATCGACCGGTGCCACACCTCGGCGAGAGCGTCGACATCCGTCTGCCCGTACAGCCCGTGCAGGGGGTGGGCGGGGTCGGCCATGAGGCCGTACTGGATGGACGCGATGTCGTACGCCTCGCGGGGGAGCGCGAGCCGTACGAACCCGGGCGCGTGGTCGGTCACCGGGCGGAGCCTACCCGCTCGCACCGTGCGGCCGGCGCCGGAGTCCGGGGAGGACGCTGAGCACTAGGGTTGGGGCGTGCCCAATGCCGGAGTCCGTACGCCACCGTCCCTCGCCCACGACACGCTGCGTGTGATCCCGCTGGGCGGTCTCGGGGACGTCGGCCGGAACATGACGTGCTTCGAGATCAACGGCCGGCTCCTGCTCGTCGACTGCGGCGTGCTGTTCCCCGAGGACGACCACCCGGGCGTGGACCTCATCCTCCCCGGCCTGGACGCCATCGCGGACCGGCTGGACGACGTCGAGGCGCTCGTCCTGACGCACGGCCACGAGGACCACATCGGCGCCGTCCCGTACCTGCTCCGTCAGCGCAGCTCGATCCCGGTCGTCGGCAGCTCCCTGACCCTGGGGTTCGTCCGCGAGAAGCTCCGCGAGCACAGGCTGCGCGACGTGCCGTTCACCGAGGTGGCCGAGGAGCAGAGGCTGCGGCTCGGCCCCTTCGACCTCGAGTTCCTCGCCGTCAACCACTCCATCCCCGACGCGCTGGCCGTGTGCATCCGTACCGCGGCCGGCACCGTGCTGCACACGGGTGACTTCAAGATGGACCAGCTTCCGCTCGACAGCAGGGTGACGGACCTACGCGGGTTCGGCCGGCTCGGCGCCGAGGGCGTGGACCTCTTCATGACAGACTCGACGAACGCCGAGGTGAGCGGCTTCACGCCGTTCGAGCGGGAGACGGAACCCGCCCTGGAGCGCGTCTTCCAGACGTCGTCCCGCCGGATCGTCGTCGCGTGCTTCGCCTCGCACGTCCACCGCGTGCAGCAGATCATGGACCTCGCGGTCGCCCACGGTCGCAAGGTCTGCTACGTCGGCCGCTCCATGGTCCGCAACATGGGGGTCGCCCGGGACCTCGGCTTCCTCAAGGTGCCCGGCAACACGCTCGTCGAGCTGACGGCCATGAAGGACCTCCCGGACGACAAGGTGGTCATCATCTCGACGGGTTCGCAGGGGGAGCCCCTCTCCGCGCTCGCCCGGATGGCCAACCGCGAGCACCCGCACGTCGAGCTCGGCCCCGGCGACACGGTCCTGCTCGCGTCGTCGCTCATCCCGGGGAACGAGAACTCGGTGTACCGGGTCATCAACGGCTTGTCGAAGATCGGCGCCCGCGTCGTCCACAAGGGCAACGCCCTCGTCCACGTGTCCGGCCACGCGAGCGCGGGGGAGCTCCTGTACTGCTACAACGTCGTCAAGCCCCGCAACGTCATGCCGGTCCACGGCGAGGTCCGCCACCTCATCGCGAACGCCAACCTCGCGATCGCGACCGGGGTCCCCAAGGACCACGTGATCATCGCCGAGGACGGCGACGTCGTGGACCTCGCCAACGGCACGGCCCGCAAGGTGGGCCGCATCGACGCCGGGTACATCCTCGTCGACGGCGCCAGCGTCGGCGGCCTGTCGGAGGAGGCGCTCGCCGACCGCAAGGTGCTCGGCTCGGAGGGCTTCATCACGATCGTCGCCGCGATCAACCTCCACGCGAAGCGCCTGGTCTCCCTCGACATCCACGCCCGCGGCTTCGTCGAGGACGACACGGTCTTCGACGACGTGCGCCAGCAGCTGATCGACGAGCTCCGTGCGGCCCTCGCGGACGGGGTCGACGACCAGCACCGGCTGCAGCAGCTCATGCGACGTACGCTCGGGCGCTGGGTGTCCGGCACGCATCGCCGCCGCCCCATGATCGTTCCGGTCGTCGTCGCCACCTGACCGGCTCCCGTCACGTCGATTCGCACGTGCCGGGCCCGTACGTTATCCTTTCCAGGTTGCGTGGGCGCCGAACGGTGCCCGTTCCCACACAGTTCGAGGAGTTGTCCCATGGCCGCCGTGTGCGACATCTGCGCCAAGCGCCCCGGTTTCGGTCACAACGTGCCGTGGTCGAAGAAGAAGACCAACCGCCAGTGGAGCCCCAACATCCAGCGCGTGCGCGCGGTGGTGAACGGCACCCCGAAGCGTCTCAACGTGTGCACCGGCTGCCTGAAGTCCGGCAAGGTCACCCGCTGACCTGAGTCGTCCCGAAAGAGCCCGCCACTTCGGCGGGCTCTTTCGCGCGGTCTGGGCCCCGTCGCATGACGGAGGCCGCAGGAGCGCCAGAGGTCAGGATGCGGCGGCGCGACGCGGCGTCGC
>DASSQF010000135.1:0-8186 GCA_035702685.1 Propionibacteriaceae bacterium | reverse complement strand
AGCCAGATCTGGAAGACGTGGGAGGCCGGCAAGCCGACCGGGACGTACCTCAAGAGCAAGCCGTACTACATCCCGGGCAGCATGCCGATGCTCGTCTTCAACTGCACCAAGCCCGGCCTGAAGAACCCGCTCGTCCGCAAGGCCATCGCCACCTGCATCGACTACGCGTCGATCTCCGACACCGCGATGTCCGGCTACTCCGGCACGGTCCAGCCCTCGCTGATCCTGCCGACCGGTGCCGAGGGCAAGTACTTCAACCAGTCCGACGCCACGGCCAACGGCTGGAAGTACGACAAGGCCGGTGCGGAGAAGATCCTCACCGACGCGGGCGCCAAGAAGGGCTCCGACGGCGTCTACGTGCTCGACGGCGTCCGCCTCGGCCCGTGGAAGATCATCACCCCGACGGGCTGGACCGACTGGAACGCGTCCTGCGAGATCATCGCCTCCAGCTGCAAGGCCATCGGCATCGACGTGTCGACGAACTTCCCGCAGCAGGCCGAGGTGACCCAGGCGATCCAGGGCGGCAACTTCGACCTCGGTCACTGGTACGTCGCGGGCGTGAACCCGGCATCGCCGTGGGCACGCTTCAAGGACGTCCTCAGCCAGGCCGAGATGAAGCCGGTCGGGCAGACCGCCTTCGCCAACTACGGCCGTTGGACGAACCCGGACGTCGAGGCCCTTCTGACCGCCGCGGCCCAGGCCGCCGACGACACGGCCAAGAAGGCGGCGTACGACAAGCTCGACGCGCTGTACCGCAAGGAGATCCCGATGTGCCCGACCATGTACCGGCCGGACGAGTTCTACGAGTACTCCGCGGTGAACTTCTACAACTTCCCGGATGAGAAGAACACGTACGCCCCGCCGATGTTCCGTGGCGCGGGTAACACGTGGATGTACAAGCTGAAGAAGATCGCCGGCTGAGTCCGCGGACTCACTGAGGAGATTGGATCGCCATGGGTCTACGGCGCTATCTGGCGCGCAAGACCGTGTGGTATCTGGGTGCGCTGGTGGTAGCAGTGGTGTTGAACTTCCTGCTACCCCGGCTCATCCCGGGTAACCCGGTCGACGTGATCGTTTCCCAGCTGGGCCAAGGTGGGCTCAGCTCCGAGGCGCAACAGCGCATCTATGAGGACTTCTCGCGGGAGTTCGGGCTCAACAAGCCGATGTGGGAGCAGTTCGTCACGTATGTCGTGGCGATCTTCCACGGCGACTTGGGCAAGTCGTTCGCGAACTATCCGACACCCGTCAACAGCCTCATCGGCCAGGCGCTGCCGTGGACCCTGGCGCTCCAGGTCCCAGCCATCCTGCTGGGGTGGATCATCGGCAACGTCCTCGGCGCGATCGCGGCCTACAAGGGCGGCGGCTGGGACAAGTCGGTGTTCACCACGAGCCTGGTGTTCAGCTCGGCTCCCTACTACTGCCTGGCGATCATCCTGCTCTACATCGGTGCGGTCGTCATGGGTGCGTTCCCTGTGGGTGGGGCGTACCCCCTAGGCACGTCACCAGCCTGGAGCTGGGACTTCGTATCGGGAGCGTCCCAGTACTACTGGCTGCCGTTCCTGAGCCTGCTGTTGATCAACATCGGCGGCCAAGCCGTCGGCATGAGGTCGATGGCCATCTATGAACTGGGCTCCGACTACGTGAACTACTCCCGGAGCCTGGGTATTGGTGACCGCAAGATGACCACGTACATCTTCCGCAACGCCATGCTCCCCCAGATCACCGGTCTGGCCCTGAGCATCGGCGCCATGGTCGGTGGCGCGCTCATCACGGAGCTCGTGTTCAGCTATCCCGGCATGGGCTACCTGCTGTTCAACGCGATCGCGTCCAACGACTACTCGATGATCCAGGGCGTGACCCTCATCATCACCGTGGCCGTGCTCGTCGCGAACTACCTCGTCGAGGTCCTCTACGGGTTCATCGACCCGCGCATCCGCGCGGCGAAGTCCGGGGAGAAGTGATCACATGACCAACGTCCCGCAGCAAGCCGTCCTCACGCAGGAGGCCGAGCCCAAGCCCGGTCCGGGCCAAGAGGCCACCGCATCCGGTCGTCCGTCGTGGCGCAACTTGAACTTCGGCCCGCGCATGTGGGTCGCCGTCACGATCATCGTTCTCATCGCCCTCATGGCGGTGGTGGGGCCGTTCCTGTACCCGTTCAAGAGCACCCAGAAGGTGGGCTCCCTGTTCGACGAGCCCACCGCCGCGCACATCCTCGGCACGGACAACTTCGGCCACGACATCATCGCGGTGCTCATGATGAGCACGAGGAACTCCCTCCTCAACGGCCTCATGGCCGGCACGCTCGCCGTCGTCATCGGCGTCCTCATCGGAATCCTGGCCGGCTACGTCGGCGGCTGGGTGGAGGAGGCCCTCATGGGCGTCACGAACATCGTCGTGGCGATCCCGTCCATCGTCGTGCTGATCCTCATCTCGATGTCGCTGCAGCACACGAACCTCCCGTTCCTCAAGGGCATCGCCGGGATGTCGCTCGTGATCGGCATCACCTCGTGGCCGTGGACGGCCCGAGCCGTACGAGCACAGGCGAGCTCGGTGGCCACCCGCGAGCACATCGACATCGCGAAGCTGTCCGGCGCACGGACGCCGAGCATCCTCGTGCGAGACGTCCTGCCGTACCTCGCGAGCTACGTCGTCATGGCCTGGGTGCTCCAGCTGGCCAGCGCGATCCTCGCGGAGTCGACGCTGTCGATGCTGGGCCTCGGCGTCTCCGGCACCGACTCCCTGGGCATGGAGCTCCACTGGGCGCTCGCCTTCCAGGCCGTCTCCACGGGTGCCTGGTGGGCGTTCCTGCCACCGACGATCATCCTCACGATGATCAGCTTCAGCCTGCTGTACCTCCAGTCCTCGCTCGACGAGGTGTTCAACCCGAGGCTCCGGCGCGGCAAGAAGAAGAACCTTGCCAAGGCGGCGGCTCGACGCGCCGAGGCGGCCCGCCAGCTGGCCGAGCAGAACGAGAAGGTCGAGGTACTTTCGTGAGCGACATCCTCATGAGGGCCAGCAACGTGACGGCCGTGTACGCGGCCGACACGGGGCGCGACGTCCCCGCGGTCGACAACGTCACCCTCGAGGTGCCGGAAGGTCAGATCGTCGGGCTCGCCGGCGAGTCCGGGTGTGGCAAGACCACGCTCGGGAACGCTCTCGCGCTCATCGCCAACCCCCCGCTGTACACGATCGCCGGGACGATGGAGATCGACGGCCAGGTGATCGACATGACGACCCTGTCGAAGGAGTCGAACAACCTGCACCGGCCGTACCGTGGCGCGACCGTGTCCCTGCTCCCGCAGGGCGCGATGAACGCCATCAGCCCGACGCTGCGCATCCGGGACCTGGTGCACGACGTCATGGCGGCGCACGACAAGAACGTGACGAAGGCCGAGGCCATCGACCGAGCCACGGACAGGCTCAAGATGCTGTCCATGCCGACCCGCGTCCTCGACCAGTACGCGCACCAGCTGTCCGGCGGCATGAAGCAGCGCATGGTCACGGTCATCTCGACGCTTCTCGACCCGAAGCTCCTCATCGCCGACGAGCCGACCTCGGCCCTCGACGTGTCGAGCCAGAAGCAGCTCATCGAGATGCTGCTGCAGATGATCGAGATGAAGATCATGCGGGGCGTCATCTTCATCACGCACGACCTCCCGGTGCTGTCCATGGTCACCGACCGGCTGGCCATCATGTACGCGGGCAAGATCGTGGAGAACGGGCTCACGGCGGACCTCGTCCACAACGCGCGTCACCCGTACACGTCGGCCCTGCTCAGCGCGGTGCTCGACCCCACCGAGGAGACCCGGACCAAGCACGTGCTGGGCATCCCGGGCTCCCCGCCCAACCTCGGCAACCCGCCGTCCGGCTGCCGGTTCCACCCGCGCTGCCCGTTCGCGATGAGCGAGTGCGTGACCAAGGAGCCGGCCTTCCTCAACGAGGGCAACCACCAGGTCGCCTGCTGGTGGGCTGAGAAGAACCCGGGCGTGACCGTGCCGATGGAGGTGACCACCGTATGACCGCAACGACAAGCAAGAACGAGGCCGTGGTGCCGGGCGAGGGCACGCCCGTCCTGTCCGCCGTCAACGTTGTCAAGGAGTTCAAGGTCGCGGGCGGCCACATCACGGCCGTCGACAACGTGAGCGTGGATTTCCACGCCGGGAAGGTGCTCGCGGTCGTGGGCGAGTCCGGGTCGGGCAAGTCCACCCTGGCGCGCATGCTGCTCCGGCTCATGCCGGTCACGAGCGGCACGATCAAGTACCTCGGCAAGGACGTGACCAACATCAGGGGCGCCGAGCTCCGGGCGTACTGGCGCGATGTCCAGGCGGTCTTCCAGGACCCCTTCTCGTCGTTCAACCAGTTCTTCACGGTCGGGCAGACGCTGAGGCGCCGCATGGCGCAGCAGCAGGGCGACGAGTCGCTGGACCAGCTCATCGAGCGCTGCCTCAGCTACGTCGGCCTCAAGCCGGGCGATGCGGTCAACAAGTACCCGCACCAGCTGTCCGGCGGCCAGCGCCAGCGCGTCATGATCGCCAGGGCGCTCATGATGAACCCGAAGGTGCTCCTTGCGGACGAGGCCACCTCGATGCTCGACGCCTCGCTGCGCGTGAGCGCGCTCAACGTGCTGCAGGACCTGCGCGACCGCCTCGACCTGACCGTCCTCTTCATCACCCACGACATCGGCCAGGCGTGCTACCTGGCCGACGAGGTGGTCGTCATGGAGAACGGCCTCGTCGTCGAGCGGGGAGCGACGGACGACGTCATCTTCAACCCGCAGAACGCCTACACGAAGCGCCTGCTGGCTGACGTCCCCGACCTCAAGGGCAGCCTCAAGTCACGCGGCTGAGCCATCACCACAGGAACCCCCGTCCGGACTCTCCGGGCGGGGGTTCCTGAGGCAGGCCTAGTCGACCCGCTCCTCCCGCACGATCCGCGCCACGGCGTCCTCGTCGTCGCCCACGACGACCACCGCGGAGCCGTCGCCGAAGAGGGGAGAAAGGTACGCGCCGGTCAGCGTCGCCAACGGAGTGGAGGGCCGTACGAGGACGCGTGACGACGTCGGAGGCACAGCCGCGAGATCGGCGTGGCTCAGCACGCTCGTACCGTCGCGCCAGGCCGGGTCCCCCTCGTCGACCGGCTCCTCGGCGTGGGCGTCCGGCCGCATCCGTACCTCGGCGGTGAAGTCCACGACGCCAGGCGGCAGGGCCTCGGAGAAGCCGAACCCGAGCGGGTGGAGCGAGCAGGCGAGCACGGTTCCCGACGCGTCCGTACCCACGCTGCCGGGGCCCACCACGCTCACGACCGCGTCCGAGGCGGGAGAGGGGTCGACGACGGCGCCCGCCTGCCAGGCTCCCGCGACGACGGCGAGCGTCACCCAATGGCCGGGGTGGGTGGTGGCCAGCGGTACGGCCACGACGTCTCCCGGCTCGACCTCGAGGTCGACCAGCAGGTGGTACGTCTTGTCCACCCAGTTGGCGAACGTCCGTCCGGACAGCTCGGTGCGTGAGCCCTCGGCGAGGTCGTAGTACGTGAGGAGCGGCCGTGCCCCGTCGCGTCTGGCGCGCCGGACCAGGGCTGCGACGAGCGCTGTCATGGCGCCAGCGTAGAGGCACGCCGTGTCCCGCGGCCTCTCGCGCCGAGCCGTCGCCGTAGGCTGCCACCCATGCGCTACGTCGTCATCATGGCCGGGGGCGCCGGCACCCGGCTGTGGCCGCTCTCCCGGCACGGGATGCCCAAGCAGCTCCTGCGGCTCATCGACGGCACGTCGCTGCTGCGCATCGCGTACGAGCGGGTCGCGGGCGTCGTCCCCGACGAGCAGATCCTCGTCTGCGCCGGCGCGGCGTACCTCGACGTCGTCGCGGAGGAGCTGCCCGAGCTGCCCAGGGCCAACCTGCTCGGCGAGCCGGTGGGACGAGACTCCCTCAACGCCGTCGCGTGGCCGGCGGCCGTGCTCGTGGCCCGCGACCCTGAGGCCGTCGTCGCGACACTGACGGCCGACCACGTCATCCGGCCCGTACCCGCGTTCCAGGAGGCGCTCGACGAGGCGTTCCGCGCGGCCGAACGCGATCGCCTCGCCATGGTGACGTTCGGTGTCGTCCCGACCGGCCCGCACACAGGCTTCGGCTACCTCAAGCGCGGAGCACTGGTCGAGGGGCTGGCCGACACGTACGTCGTCGACGAGTTCAGGGAGAAGCCGGACCTCGCGACCGCGGTCTCGTACCTCTCCAGCGGCGACTACTGGTGGAACTCCGGCATGTTCGTGTGGCGTGCGCAGACCCTGCTGGACCAGCTGGAGGTGCTCCAGCCCGTCACGTACGCCGGCGTCACCGAGCTCGCCGCTCACCCCGAGCTCCTCGAGAGCGTCTACCCCACACTGCCCAAGAACAGCGTCGACTTCGCGGTCATGGAGCCGGTCTCGAACGGGCTCGCCACGGCCCACGTGGTCGCGGTGCGACTGCCCATCGAGTGGTACGACGTCGGCGGGTACGCGGCGCTGGCCGAGCACCTCGCCCAGCAGGACGGCAACGCCGTCGACGGGCGGGTGGTGGCGCTCGACAGCACCGGCAACGTCCTCGTCAACCGGGGCCGGGAGGACGGGCTGATCGCCGTCGTCGGACTGAGCGACACCGTCGTCGTGGTCTCCGACGGGGTGACCCTCGTCTGCCCCAAGGACCGCGCCGAGGATGTGAAGAAGCTCGTCGCCTCGGTCATGCAGACCGTCGGCGAGGCGTACGCATGATCGACCGGATCAAGGCCCTCCGCGAGCACGCGACCGTCGTGGCGGTCCTCGTCGTCCTCGTGGGGATCGCGGTCACGACCGGGCGCATCGCCACCGACCTCCGGACGTTCCCGCTGCCGCAGGTGCTCCGCGGCGTGAGTGGCCTGTACGGGCTGGTGGACGCGCTCGTGCTCACGGTGCTGGCCTTGTCGTGCGTCCTCGTCAGCCCGCGGACGCGGCACGCGGAGCAGCTCACGCTGGCCGCGGCGATCCTCCTCTGGCTGGGCGCCGTGGTCGGGCTCGTGTTCCTCGTCATCTCGCTCGTCGGCGCGGGCGAGGGGTCGCTCTCGAGGATCCTCGAGTCCATCGGCGGGCTGACCGACATCGCGCTCCGGGCGCTCATGGGCTATGCCCTCGTCCTCGGCCGCCGGGTGGCCATGGCCCCGGCGGACGAGGTCCGCGCCGCGGAGCCGGCTGCACCGGCCACGGGTACCGAGGTCGAGCCCGCGCAGGAGGTGACGGGCGAGATCTCGGGTCGACCTGCCTGGCACGCTGACGAGGCCGCAGGCGTCGTGTGGCGCAGCGCGGCGGACGCTGCGAGCGGGGCTCCGGCCGGTACGTACGGCTCCGCTTCTCCACGCTCCGGACCGCCCGTGTGGGACCCGTCCGGCGACGTCACGAGGAAGGACGCGGACGCGGGACGCGACCGCACGACGAACCCTGACTGAGCGCAGGCAGCGGCATACGCAAAGATCTTTGTCGATTCGTCCATACCGGTTGACTAATGCGAGTCACACGCGTGTAATTCTCCTAGATGATGCACGACTGGGGTGGGGAGGCCGCACATGCAGCAGGTGTGGGAGGTCGGCGGAGACGCCGATGAAGGCACACTGGGCTGGCAGGAGAGGTCCCTGTGCGCTCAGACCGATCCCGAGGCCTTCTTCCCTGAGAAGGGCGGGTCGACCCGGGAGGCCAAGAAGGTCTGCCGCTCGTGCGACGTGAGGGCCGAGTGCCTCGAGTACGCGCTCGCGCACGACGAGCGGTTCGGCATCTGGGGCGGGCTGAGCGAGCGTGAGCGTCGTCGTCTGAAGAAGAGGGCCGTCTAGCCCGTTGTGTAGGCTCACCGATCGCGGGCGGGATCCGTCCGACGACCGAGGGAGCGCATGACCGACACCACCGCCGAGCTCTGGAGCTGGGTCGACGCCGAGCCCGAACACGTCGCCGAGGTGCCTGCTGGGGCGACAGTCACGGCTGTCGTCGTCGCGCGGAACGCGGAGTCCTGGTTGAGAGACGCCCTCCGCTCGCTGTCCGCCCTCACGACGCGCCCGGGTACGGTCGTCGCGGTCGACAACGGGTCCGAGGACGCCACCGCTGACATCCTTGCCGCCGCTGTCGGCACGAGCATCGACGAGGTCGTACACGGCCAGGCCACGTGGGGTTTCGGAGAGGCCGTCGCCGCCGCGCTCGA
>DASSQF010000134.1:0-2042 GCA_035702685.1 Propionibacteriaceae bacterium | reverse complement strand
CGACCCGGCTCCGCCGAGATGGGTTGTGTGGCACCGCTGACGACCCTGAATCCGAAGACGATCGTCGGGTCGGCAGCGGACAGCAGGACGCCGGGTCGACTCGTCGTGGTGCCGTCCGTCCCCGCAGTGGGAGGGGCGCGTGACGCCAGGACCGTTGCCATGACGTCTCCGAAGGGGTCGACCTCCGTTGTCGTGAACCCCAGGCGCAGCCTCGCTGTGAGTCCCCCATCGGCGAGGGCCCGGGGGGCGTCGGTGTCGAAGGCCGCCTCCGTGCTCTGGGGCGGCGCACCGGGCCACAGCGAGGTGACCACGCCCGGCGTCAGTGTCCCGGATTGGTCCTCGTCCACACGGATGCCCGCCAAGGAGCCGTCGCGCCGGAACTCGGTGGTCGTGAACACCAGGAGCTGGAAGTTCCCCGAGACAACGGCGGCCGGCTGGGTCTCGGCCGCGCTGCTGAAGGTCAGCTGGGCCGCCTCGGCATCGTCGACCGGAGCTGCACGCCCTCCCAGCCGGACGGCATACAGGTCTCCCAGCGGGTCGGTACGACTGCTGCTGAAGGCGATCCGGTCATTCCCCAGCCACGTCGGCCACGTGTTGCTGCCACGAGTGGTGATCTGCACCCGCGGCATCTGCGCACAAGGGAGCAGCGCTTCGGACGAGTCGTCCACCCGGAGCCAGACGACCCAGATCTGCCACGCACCCGATGGCTGCCTCGACGCATAGGCGATCATGCGACCATCCGGGGAGAGCACTGGGTGCGACTCGACCTGGGTGTTGCACGTCACCCGAACTGCCCCATCTGCTGCCGGGTCGAGCTCACGGAGGTAGACCTCGCCGGCCGCGCCGTCAACGCTGCTCACGTAGGTGAGAGCCTCCTTCTCCGAGGGGTATCCCTCGCCATCCGACGGCGTCGTGTACCTCGTCGCCGTCGCTTCTCCCGCATGGTCGCCACCGCGAAGCACCGTCTCGCCGGGCGCGCAGGAGGCGCTGGGGCAATAGCCAGTTGGCTCGCGGACCACGAGCTGGTCGGAGTCGTCGGTGAAGGCGAGTCGCGGTGCCACCACCGCAGGAGATGCCAATGATGGAGTCACGACGGGACCGGCCTGTACCGGCGTCATCACAGCCCAGCCCAGAGCGAGGACGACGAGCACCGCCGTCGCCACGCGTGCCGAACCCCTCCGCCGGCGCATCTGTCCCCCTTTCTGCCCAACCCCAACGGTCCTGCTGCTGTGCTCGCGCGTACGCGGCTCCCGGGACAGCCTTTGAGGCAGAGCGCCGCGCGCTATCGGGCAGTCAGATCAGGCCCTGGCGCAGGGCGTAGGCCACGGCGTGCGAGCGGTTGCGCAGCTGCAACCGGGTGGTGATGTCGTGCAGCACGTTCTTGACCGTCCGCTCGGAGTACGAGAGCTCCGTGGCGATCTCGCACGTGCTCATCCCGTCGGCGACGAGCCGTAGCACCTGCAGCTCGCGGGTCGTCAGGCCGGTGAAGCTGAGGCCACGCGGAGTGAGTACCTGCCGTTGGAGCTTGCCGACCTGGTCGAGCAACCGACCGAGCAGATCCGGAGGCACGCTTCCCTCGCCTGACGCCGCTCTCGTCACGACGTCGACGAGCCTCTCCGGCGTCGCCTCGGCCCGACGCACCAGGCCCACGACCCCCACCTCCACGGCGGAGACGAGGTCGCCGTCCTCCAAGGTGCTAGCGACGAGAACAGTGCGGCAGATGTGCTGGCGCTGCACCATTCGCAGGAGGTGGACGGCGTCGTCGTCCATGGCGTCGACGACGATGAGCGCCACCCGAGCCTCCTCCATCCGGTCTGCCGGCAGCACTCGGACCTCCGGTCGTTGGCGCAACTGGCTCGCCACGCCGGCAGCCGATATCGGGTCGCGCGCGTGCACGACCACAGGAACACCTTCCATGAGCCCCTCCTCTTGTGAGTCCCCGAGCCCCGATGTCGCCGGCCCTCGAGGGTGTCGAACCGGATTGGGGCAGCATGGCGGGGCACGCTCTCCGTGCACTCAACAAGGACTCAACGCGCAGGTGA
>DASSQF010000133.1:0-4801 GCA_035702685.1 Propionibacteriaceae bacterium | reverse complement strand
CGACGCGGTCCGGCCACCGCCGTACGACCTGCTCGACCTTGCCGGCTTCGAACCGCGCCTCCGGCACGTTGCGGCCGGCCTCGCGGACCGCCCGGCGTGACAGCTCCACCCCTCGTACTGAGACCCCCGCATCGACGAGCGGGCCGGCGAAGAGGCCGACCCCGCAGTACAGGTCCCAGGCGGTCTCCCCACGTTGGGGGTCGAGCCCCTCCACCACCGCGGCGACCAGCGTGTCGGCGGCAGCCTCGTGCACCTGCCAGAACCCCTCCGCAGAGACCCGCCAGGTACGCCCGGCGGCGTGCTCGACGAGGGTCTGCCGGCCGGCGACGAGCTGCCCGTCAACGACCACGGCGGACTCGTCCCCGCGGCCGACGACCACGACCTCGGTGCCCGGCGCGAAGTCGCCCACCGGCTCCGGCTGGTCGGGGTGCGCGATGAGGCAGCCCTGGTCGGGGAGGCGGACGAGCCGGTGCGAGCGATGCGCTCGCAGCCCGAGCGCGCCGTCCGCCATCACCTGGTACCGCATCCGTGTCCGCCAGCCCAGGCCGGACTCGGGCGGTACGGCCTCCACGACGCCGTCCCACTCGTACCCGCCGAGCCGCCGCAGTTGCTCCGCGACGACCTGGCGCTTCAGCTCCCGCTGCGTGGACAGGTCCGCGTGCTGGAGGTCGCAGCCCCCACAGCCGCCGGGACGCGCCACCGGGCACGGCGCCTCGACCCGCCCCGGCGCCGCCTCGAGCACCCGGACCGCGTCACCCCGCGCGTACCGCTCGTGCGTGTCCTCGGTGATTTCCACCTCGACGACCTCGCCGGGGAGGGCGTGACGCACGAACACGACCTTTCCGTCGACCCGGGCGACGCAGTGGCCGCCGTGGGCCGGGGGTCCGACGGTCACGGGGCCGACGACGGTCCCCGTGGCCCAGCCCACTCAGGCGCCCTTCTCGGCGCGGTCCATCTCCGTCTGGCTCAGGCCGGTGCCGATGCGGCGCCACGCCAGCGGGTCCTCGCGCTGCAGCCGGTCCACCGCGGCCTGCGACGAGTGCAGCTGGTACGGGACCGAGATCACCATGATCCCGGGCGTGAAGTGGAGCCTGGTCCGTACGACGAGCGCGGTCTGGTTGTGGAGGATCTGCTCCCACCAGTGGCCGACGACGAACTCGGGGACGAACACGCACACGACGTCGCGGGGGTTGGCCGACCGTACCGACTTCACGTAGCTCACGAACGGGTTCGTGACCTCGCGGAACGGCGACGCGAGCACCTTGAGCGGTACGGGGTAGTCCTGCGCCTCCCACTCGGTGATCACGCGCTGGACCTCCGCCGGGTCGACGGACACGATGACCGCCTCGAGCGTCGTGGGGCGCATCGCCCGGGCGAACGCGACGGCCCGGGCGGTCGGCTTGTTGACGTCGCTCACGAGGATGACGGCCCGCACGCGGCTCGGCAGCGCCGAGTCGGCCGTGCCCTCGATCTCCACCTCGCGCGCGACGTTCGTGTAGTGGCGCTTGACCGCCTTCATGACGAAGAAGACGGACACCATGGCGATGATCGCGAGGTACGCGCCGTGGGTGAACTTCGAGACGAGGACGATGATGAGCACGACGCCGGTGAAGGTCAGGCCGACGGCGTTGATGACCCGGCTGCGCATCATCTGGCGGCGTGTCGCCGGGTCGGTCTCGGTGCGCAGGTGGCGCGTCCAGTGGCGCGTCATCCCTATCTGGCTCACCGTGAACGAGACGAACACGCCCACGACGTACAGCTGGATCAGCGCGGTGACGGACGCGTTGTAGAGGAGGACGAGGCTCACGGCGACGAGGGCGAGCGCGACGATGCCGTTCGAGTACGCGAGACGGTCGCCGCGCGTGTACAGCTGGCGCGGCAGGTAGCCGTCCTTCGCCAGGATCGAGCCCAGCACCGGGAACCCGTTGAAGGCCGTGTTGGCCGCGAGGACGAGGATCACCAGCGTGCAGGCCATGACGAAGTAGAAGCCGGGCCGGAAGCCGCCGAACACCGTGGACGCGAGCTGGCCCATGACGGTGGGGATGTCGCCCTGGACGGGCACTCCGTCCTTCGTGAAGTACGCGGCGCCGTGCGGGTCGACGAGCTTCGTGCCCGTGAGATTGGCGAGGACGAGGATGCCGGTCAGCATCGTCACCGCGATGGTGGCCAGGAGGGCGAGCGTCGTGGCGGCGTTCTTCGACTTCGGCTTCTTGAAGGCCGGCACGCCGTTGGAGATCGCCTCGACGCCGGTGAGCGCCGCACATCCCGAGGAGAAGGTACGGGCGAGCAGCGCGATGGCCGCGAACCCCGCGAAGGTCGCATAGCTCGGGTCGGCCACCACCTGGTAGCTGCTGGTCTCGGTCTGGAGGTGGGAGCCGAGGACGAAGATCTGGAACAGGCCCCAGGCGACCATGACGATGACGCCGATCATGAACGCGTACGTCGGGATCGCGAAGACGCCTCCCGACTCGCGCACCCCCCGCAGGTTCATCGCCATGAGGACGAGGATCATCCCCGCGGCCCACAGCCCCTCCTTGCCGGGCTGGATGAACGGCAGGAACGCCTTCGCGTTCTGGATGCCGGACGAGACGGACACGGCGACCGTGAGGACGTAGTCGACGAGCAGGGCGCTGGCCACCGTGAGGCCGGCGTTGGGACCGAGGTTGACCGTCGCCACCTCGTAGTCGCCGCCTCCGGAGGGGTAGGCGTGAACGGTCTGGCGGTACGACGCGACGACGACGATCATGACCGCCGCGACGAGCAGCCCGATCTTCCACGAGAACGCGAGGGCGCTCATGCCGGCCAGGGACAGGGTGAGCAGGATCTCGTCGGGTGCGTACGCCACGCTCGAGAGGGCGTCGGAGGCGAACACGGGAAGCGCGATGCGCTTCGGCAGGAGCGTCTCGCCGAGCTGGTGACTCGCGAGCTTCCTCCCGATGAGAATGCGCTTGGTCGCTTCCCTGAGATTCACGGAGTCGAGAATACGGCGTGTGTGGGCCGGACGGGCTTCCCCCCAGTAGCGTGGTCCCGTCCAAGGGAATCTCGTCTGGGAGGTGCTCGTGCACTACGTGATCATGGGCTGCGGCCGTGTGGGATCGAGCCTGGCGCACAGCATCGAGGCCCGGCACCACACGGTGGCCGTCATCGACGTGGATGTCGAGGCCTTCCGGAGGCTGGGGCCGGACTTCCACGGGACGACGGTCAAGGGCGTCGGCTTCGACCGCGACGTGCTGCTCGCCTCCGACATCGAGCACGCCGACGGCTTCGCGGCCGTGTCGAGCGGCGACAACTCGAACATCCTCGCCGCCCGCGTCGTCCGGGAGAGCTTCGGCGTCGACAACGTCGTGGCCCGGATCTACGACCAGGGACGCGCCGCCGTGTACGAGCGGCTCGGCATCCCCACCGTCGCCACCGTCCGCTGGACCGCCGACCAGGTGCTGCGCCGCCTCGTCCCCTCCGGCATCGCCGGCCTCTGGCACGATCCTTCGGGCGCCGTCCAGCTCGTCGAGGTGCCGTGCCACGTGGGCTGGGTCGGTCACTCGATCCGCACCATCGAGCACGACATCAGGACGTCGATCCCGGCGCTGACCAGGTACGGCAGCGCGATGGTCGTCACCGACACCACCGTGCTGCAGTCGGGGGACATCGTGTACGCGATGGTGGAGTCGGCCAGGATCCAGGACGTCCAGACCATCCTGTCGGCGCCGCCGATCGAGCACTGAGGAGAGCCATGCGCGTCACCATCGCCGGGGCCGGCAACGTCGGCCGCTCCATCGCCCGCGAGCTCATCGCCAACGGCCACAGCGTCCTCCTGATCGACCGGGCACCTGCCGCCATCAAGCCCGCCTCGGTCCCCGAGGCCGAGTGGCTCCTCGCCGACGCGTGCGAGCTCGACTCGTTGGCGGAGGCGAGACTCGACACGAGTGACGTGTCGATCGCCGCGACGGGCGACGACAAGGTGAACCTCGTCCACTCCCTGCTGGCGAAGACGGAGTTCGGCGTGCCCCGTACGGTCGGCCGCGTCAACCACCCGGGCAACGAGTGGCTCTTCGACGACATGTGGGGCGTCGACGTCGCGGTCTCGACACCGCGCCTCATGTGCGCCCTCGTGGAGGAGGCGGTCACGGTCGGCGACCTGGTACGGCTCATGACGTTCCAGAAGGGCCGTACGAACCTCGTCGAGATGACCCTCCCGGAGAGCTCCCCCACCGTGGGCCGCCGCATCGGCGAGATCAACTGGCCCGGCGAGACGGTGCTCACCGCGATCATCCGCGACGGTCGCGGCATGGCCCCGGACCGTGACGGCGCCCTGGAAGCAGGCGACGAGCTGCTGTTCCTCATCGACCCCGACCACGAGACGGAGCTGTCGCGGTTCCTCTCGCCACGGGCGCACGTGGGCGTGCCGCCGCAGGAGTTCGACATGCGTGCGACGCCCACCCCCGCACCCGCACGGACGGACGCTCCGGCCGTCAACGTCCCGACGGGTCCCGTCGCACCCGCACCCCTCAGGGTGCTCGACGAGGACGCTCCGCAGAAGGCCGAGAACCCGGCCCCCGCGAGCCATGCCTCAACGGGCGAGGAGCCCGACCTGCCGCTCGACGAGTAGCGGCCCGCTCAGGGGCCGAGCTGGTACGCCGGGTTGAAGATGACCCGGCGACCCTCGGAGATCGTCAGGGTCCCCCACACGTCGATGCGTCGGCCGACCTCGATGCCGGGGATGAGCCGGCGGCCCATCCACACGAGGGTGATGCTGCCGGTGCCGTCCTCGAGCTCGACGTCGAGCCCGCCCTTGTCGAGCTCG